>JAQBPF010000191.1 GCA_028287665.1 Deinococcus sp.
GCTCCACCGGAACCTTGGTGCGCTCGCTCAGGCCAATGGCGGTGATGTGTTCGCGCTCCTCAATCAGGTCGCCGCTTTCTATCAGGGCGGCGGTCACGGCCTTGCGTGCTGCAAAGCGTTCCATGCCCCGGAAGGCTTCGGGCACCAGATCGGAAGTCAGATTGCCGTGCAGGTCGATCACGCTGGGGCGGGGGAGACCGTGGCGCTCGCCCACCTCGAAGTCGGTGGCGTCGTGGGCAGGCGTGATTTTCAGTGCGCCGACGCCAAAGCCCATCTCTACGGCTTCATCGGCAAGGATCGGAATCAGGCGGCCCGTGAGGGGAATCCGCGCCTGCTGGCCCACGAGGTGCTTGAACCGCTCGTCTTCGGGATGCACAGCGATGGCCTGATCGGCAAAGATCGTTTCGGGGCGCACGGTGGCAATCCGGATTTCACCTATCTCACCGTTGCTGGCGGGCTGGGCCGGGTCTTCCAACTTATAGGCCAGCGTGGTCATCTTGCCCTTGCGTTCCTCGCGGTCCACTTCCAGTTCGCTGAGGGTGGTCTGCGCCGCCGGGTCCCAGTTCACGATGCGCTCGCCCCGGTACGCCAGCCCCTCGTGGTACAGCCGCACGAATTGGGCACGCACGGCGCGGCTCAGGCCCTCGTCCATCGTAAACCGCTCGCGCGTCCAGTCCACGCTGACGCCCAGGCGGGTCAACTGGCTCAGAATCACGCCGCCCGACTGCCCCTTCCAGTCCCACACGCGCTTCAGGAACTCTTCGCGCCCCAGATCAAAGCGCGACTGACCAGCCTCGCGCAACTGCTTTTCCACCACGCCCTGCGTCGCAATACCCGCGTGATCCATGCCCGGCAGATACAGCGCCTCGAAGCCCGCCATGCGCTTGAAGCGGATCAGCGTATCGATCAGAGTGTTGTCCAGTGCGTGCCCCAGGTGCAGGTTGCCGGTCACGTTGGGCGGCGGAATCACGATGGTAAATGGGGGCTTGCCGCTGTTGGCATCGGCCCGGAAGGGCTCGCTGCGCCAGCGTCCGGCCCAGGCGGGTTCAATGGTGGCGGGGTCGAATTGCTTGGCCAGCGCAGAGGTGTTTTCAGAGGTTTCGGCAGTCAGATCGGCGGCGGCAGTGTCGGGGGTGGTATCGGCGGGGGTCGTGTCAGCAGGCGTGGGGTCAGTCATGGGCAAGGCTCCTGTTTGGGGAGTGATTCAGGTCAGCGGATTCGGCAAGGAAGGAATGTAGGTGAGGGAGCGCGGCATCCATCTCCCAGTCCAGTTCGGGGCGGCTCAGATCAGCCCAGCGGAAGGCGAACCGGTGGCCGTCTGCGTGCTGAATCCAGTTTGGGGACATGTCAGCGGGCGCGGCAAAAGCGAAGGCGTAACACACTTGGCGGGTGAACCGTTCCGGGGTCTGGGCTTCCCAGCGGTAGGCAGCTAAAAAATGTGGGTGGCTGAGCGTCAGGCCGGATTCCTCCCGCAACTCACGCACGGCGGCTTCGGCTGGGGTTTCGCCCGCTTCCACGCCCCCCGCTGGCACTTGCACGCCCGCGTCTGGCACGTCCGCATGATCGAACACCAACATCTTCAGACTGTCCTGCACAAAGCAGAGAACCTTTTCGCGTAGACCCAGAGCTTGGGCGTCTGCCCTCGCTTCAGTTTCGGAATTGTAGAATGTGACCACCGATCCACCTCCATTCTCGCCGCCCGTTGGCAACAACAAAAAACGCCTCGTCCGCCGGAATCGCTTCCGGACGCGGACGAGACGTGAGGCCCTGATGTCCCGTGGTACCACCGCACTTCCCTGCTGAATGCAGGGCGCTCTTGCTGCGCTGTATCGGGCGCACCCGGACGGGTCTACTGTTCTCCGCACTGGCTCAATCTGCACTGGCTCAGGCGGAAAAGTTCTACCGTCTTGCTCGCGGGCGACATTCTCTGGTGGCCTGACCGCCCCGGCTCTCAGTCTCGGCGGGGCTTCCTGTGGGGGCCGAACATCCAGATACTCTTCCCGGTCACTGCCCATTCAGTATACGGCGTACAGACACAGGCCGCCGGTGTTTATTTCTCGGCAGGCGCACCGGGCAAGTTGGCACTGGGCAAATCCGCAATTTCAAAGCGGTACAGCAGCGGCTTTTTCAGGAAACCACGTGGAATGGCCACCGTGACGGTGCGGTACGGTACGCCCGTCACAGCTGCCCCCACCGGAAAAGTCAACACTTCGCTGCCCACGCGGGCGCTGCGGTCGCCTATGTCCAGCAGGCCTTCAGCGCGGCTCAGCACGTCATACGGATGCTGGATCATCACCGTCAGCTTGACCTGTTGGCCCACCAGGCTCCGCAGTGGGTTGGCGTCCTGTTCAAAGGCGGTGCGGATTTCGTCGGGCAGGCGTTCGCGCGTCACTTTCACGGCCAGCGCGTATTCGCCTATCGGGAACACCACCTCGCGGATCAAGGTCACGCCGTCGCCCTCTGCCTCGCGGAAGGCTTGCAGCAGGGCGGCGCGGCGGTTTTTCATCAGCGTCACGGGGGCCGTGGTGCCGCCTGTACTGCGCTGACCCATCGGAAAATCGCCGCGTTGAATAAAGCGCTCAGCCTGCAATAAGGTTTCCTCGCGGGTGCGGAAGGCGCGTTGCAATACGGGTTCATGGGGTTGCCAGTGGCCGCCCGAACCGCGCTGCATCCAGTCCACCCACAGCTCGAAGCGGTCCTGGTATTGCCAGCTGGGATGCGCTTGCGCTCCAGCGGCAGTGCCCGTGGCAGCTCGCCCCGCGCTTTCTTCTGAACTGTGCGTGCCGGGTCTAGACGTGATCGCGCTCATGCGTATCCTCCACTGCCCCCATCATGCCTGAGCTTGCGGGCGCGTGGGCAAGAGCGTCCACACATCAAGCTCATCTGGAGCGCGAACTCTGGCCCAACAGTCAACTTCTGGCGGGAAGTCATCCGCTTCCAGGCGTGCCGGATACCCCAACTGGGTGTCCAATACGCCACCTTGACTCACTCTCTACAGGGGTGGTCCTCAGCCGACTTCGATCAGCCCCGCGGTCAGAAAAGGCTTGAGGGTATCAAGCACCTGTCTGGGGGCCAGACCGCTGCGGTCGAGCAGAGTCCGCAGGGGCACACCGTCGGGAACCATGCTCAGCGCGCGGTATTGATTGCGGGTCACGGGCTGCGAATCGTTCCAGCGGGCGGTGAAGCGCACAGGCCGGTCCCAGTTGGGAAAGGAACGCAGCAGTTCTATCCAGGCCTCGTGGTCATCCAACATACGCCGCAGCGTGGCGTCGCGCCGCAGGGCCAACGTCCGCACGGGTGGAATGAGGTTGGGCTCGAACTGAAATTGGCCGCCGTCCAAACTGGCCATCATCTGGAGGGCTGCTTCGCCGCTGAGATTGCCTGATTGGGCGTGGATCACCTCGCCCGGATCGAGCCACAGAATCCCGCCGCGTGCATGCTCTACGCTAAAACGCCCTGCCCGTCCGCTCGATAGCAGCATCTGCATAACCGACAAGAGAGGAAAAATAGCCAGATCGCCACGTACCATGAGTAAACGCATTCTAAGGGCTGGGGGTTCGAAAGGGCAGGGGTCAGCTTTCGGCGGTGGGGGGGTAGGGTAGGCAGGGGCTTTCAGCTCCGCGAGAAGTCATACGCTCAGTCTGCTGTGCCGCCATCTTCTTGGGGGAGCGACAAGAGCTCTTCTCCATACCTCCAAGGGGGTGGTGCGTGGGCAACGGGGAGTTGGCGGACAACGCCGAAAGCCAAAAAAGAGCCAAGCAAGGCACTGCATCAACAAACACAGTGCCCGCTTGACCCTTCTGAACAGATTGGTTTTAGTCGATGCTGGCGCGCCAACGCCACTCGCTGGCCCGTTTCATCACGTGGGCCAGGCCGCCCGTGATCGCCAGTTTCTGGTTCCAGGGCAGTTTCATCCAGCCCACAGCCATCAGTCCGCCGAGGCTGACGAATTCACCGAGGGTGGTGGGTTCGTAGGCTTCGGGCTGCTCGCCTCTGGCAAGGCGCATCAGGTTCTTGCCCGTCAGGCGGCCCTGCTGTCCGGCATGCTGCGCGGTGGTGGGCACGGGCTTGCCTTCCTGATTCAGGGCCAGACCCATGTCACCGATGATGAACACGTCGGGGTAGCCCTTGGCCCGCAGTTCGGCGTCTACGGCAATGCGTCCGCCGGGGCCTTTTTCCAGCTTCGCGCCCTTCACCACGTCACGGGCCTGAATGCCGCCCGTCCAGATGATCTTGCCAGCAGGAATCACTTTCTGCTCGCCCTCGGCGGTCTGCACCGTCACGCTGTCGGCGGTGGCCTGCATCAGGCGGTGGCCGACCAGAATGTTGATGCCGTACTCTTCCAACGTCTTCTGGGCCTTCAGACGCAGAGCTTCATCCAGAATAGGCAGGATTTTGGGGCCAGCTTCCACCAGATGAATCTTGAAGGGAGGCAGGCCGCGCTCCTTGCTCAGCAGTTCGGCGCGCTGCGCGAGTTCGGTGACAAGTTCCACACCCGTCAGACCCGCGCCGCCCACCACGATGTCGCGGTTGCCGTGGTAATCGTTGGCAAACACGCGGTTCACGTAGTTAAAAATCTCGTCGGCGTCGCTGAGTTGCTTCAGTTCGCTGGCATTTTCGGCCAGGCCGGGAATACGGTAGAAGTTGGTCACGCTGCCCAGGCCCACGACCAGGGTGTCGTAGGTCAGCACGCGCCCGTCTTTCAGAGTCACTTCTTTGTCGTCCAGATTCACGCCTTCCACCTGCGCCTGCTCCAGGTGGACGCCTGTGCCTTTCAGCAGCGGCGCCAGGGGCATGGTCACGCGGGTGTTGTGCGCGGCGGCTTCGTGCAAGCGCGTTTCAAAGGTATGAAAGGCGTTTTGCTCGACCAGCAGCGTTTCCAGGTCGGGAAGGGGTTTCATTTTGGTGGCAACTGCAAGGCCTGCGTAACCAGCGCCGAGGATTAGGGTCTTCATATGCTTGCTCCTGTGGGGGAACCGCTGGGGCAACCCCCAAGATTCCTGTGAATTGATTCACGAGGTAGGTTTCAGGCAGACTCCCGCCTGTCTAACGCTTTACAGTGTACACCTTACACCAACTCTCCGCGCCTCCCTAAGAAGGGTCTTTTGGTTGGATCAAGGCGTCAGGCGGTAAGAGATTCGGGGTCAAAATCCTGTGTGGCTCGGCATTCTCTACAAACACCTTGCACTCTACCCAGTCTAGATGCTGTCACGGCCCGCGTTGCAACTTTTGATGCAGTCTGGCGGCAAGGCTGTGGGTATTCATCCCACCAATCCGGCCACCGCGTTGATCGTCACAGCGATAATCACGGTCACGAATATGTAGGAGAGCAGCGCGTGTCCCAGCAGCAGGCGGCGCATGGCCCCGGAGGTCAGATTGGTGTCGCTGACCTGAAAAGTCATGCCGATGGTGAACGACAGGTAGGCAAAATCGCGGTAATCCGGGTCTTTGAGCAGGTCCGATTCACCTTCCAGAAAATTGATACCCCTGGCCCCATCGTCGTAGTAACGGTGGGCATAGTGCAGCGTGTACTGGGTATGCACCAGCAGCCAGGACAGCACCACCGTCAGCACGGCCAGCGCGGTCATGCCAATCTTGTCCAGCCCTTCTTTTGGCCCCGCCTCGTGCAGCGCAAAGCCCACACCGACCAGACTGACCAGGGCCGTCAGCGTGGTCAGGAAGGCTGCGACGGCGCGGGTATCGTCTTCGCGGGTGGCAATCTGACGGGTGCGCTCGCCGTCAGCCCGCAGCATGACGGCCCACAGGCGGCTGAGATGCACGGCGCAGAAAACTGCCCAACCGAGCAGAACGCGGCCTTCCCAGGGCAGACCACGCGGCACGAAAACGACGAGCAGGAGCCAGACCAGCGTCCCCGCTCCTGCGGCAACCGCCAGATGAGTGCCAGCGGTTCTGGATTCATGGAGCATGTGGGGAGGATAGAGCCTGGCGGGCAGGCACATCTTGAAAGCCGGAGAAGGTCCGGGTTGCCCTTCCTCCCTCCTACACCTGATCCCTCAGTATTGCCGCCCAAAAATGACCCGTTTGCCATATGCCGCAGGCTTTCCGGTATGCACGCAGACGCCTTCTTCTGCGTTTGCGAAGAACTCGGCGTCGTCCAGCGGAATGTTGCGGGCGGTGGCTTTGGTGTCTTCCTTGATCTGACGCTCGCTCTCGGGATCGCCGCAGTGGAAGGCCCGCACCCATTTGCCCGCTTCGATGGCGGCCTTGAACTCTTCATAGGTGTCCACGTTGACCGTGTTTTCCAGCATAAAGTCGGTGGCGCGGGCCAGCAGCCAGGCCTGAATTCCGGCCAAACGCTCTGTCATGCCGCCTACAGCTTCGGCGCGGGCCAGGGTCTCCTTCTCTGCGCTGTTGCGGTTTTTGACCACCACGACGCCCGATTCCAGGTCGCGGGGGCCGAGTTCCACGCGCACAGGCACGCCCTTCAGTTCCCAGTCGTTGTATTTAAAGCCGTTGCTCACGCCGTCACGCTTGTCCACCTTCACGCGCAGGCCCGACGCCCGCAATTCGGCAGCCAGTTTTTCGCCCTCGGCCACCATCTCATCAAAGTTGTCCTTGCGGCCCACCGGAATCACGACCACCTGAATGGGGGCAATGTTAGGCGGCATCATCAGGCCCTGGTCGTCGCCGTGGGTCATGATCAGTGCCCCGATGATGCGGCTGGAAATGGCCCAACTGGTCGTGTGTGCCCAGTCTTCCTTCTGCTCGCGGGTCTGAAACTTCACGTCGAAGGCCTTGGAAAACTTCTGGCCCAGATAATGCGACGTGCCCGATTGCAGCGCCTTGCCGTCGCGCATCATGCCCTCGATGGAATAGGTGGCCAGCGCTCCTGCAAAGCGCTCTGAGGCTGTTTTTTCGCCGCGCACCACGGGGAGGGCCAGAATATCGCGGCAGAATTCGTGGTAGATGTCCAGCATCTGGCGCACCTCGGCCCGCGCTTCCGGCTCATTCACGTGCGCCGTGTGGCCCTCGTGCCAGTAAAACTCGCTGGTCCGCAGGAAGGCCTTGGTTCGCAGTTCGGCCCGGAAGACGCTGCCCCACTGGTAGTGCAAAAAGGGCAGGTCGCGGTAGGAGTTGAGCCAGCCGCTCCACATGTGCCCGATGATCGTTTCCGAGGTGGGGCGCATTACATACGGCTCGGCCAGCACTTCGGTGCCGATCTTGTTCACCGTAAACAGTTCGGGCGCAAAGCCCTCCACGTGGTCGGCTTCTTTCATGATGAAGCTCATGGGAATCAGCGTGGGAAACACCAGCGATTCGTGCCCGGTGGCCTTGAAGCGGTCATCCAGCCAGCGCACGATGTTTTCCCACAGCGCCGAGCCGTAGGGCTTGATAACCATCGCGCCCGCCACCGGGCTGTTGTCGGCGAGGTCCGCCTTTTTCACGACTTCGTTGTACCAGTCGTTAAAATCCACGCTTTGAGGCGTTACGCCGTACTGCTGCGCCTTCTTGTCGCCACTCTTGTCGTTGTTGCCCTTGCCGTCCTTAGTCATTGCCTGCAGGATAACGGCTGCGGGGTGCGGATAGGCAGTTAGGCCGACTGGGGGTAGGCTGCATGATTGGCGGATCGGCTGCGGAGGGTGCGCCCACGGGCCATTCTGAGAAGTAGGACTCCACAAGAACTGGGCCGATTCCGTCTGACGGCTTTGAGGTTCAGGCGATGGGGGTTGACCGTGAAGCCTGAGTGGTAGAATCCGCCGTTCCCCATGACGCGCCCCCCACGAACCGACCCAAACCCGTCCCGGTTGCCTGAAGGTTCTCGTGCTGGCCCTGTTTTGGGCGGCGCAACGCCGGGCGGAATCAAAAAGCCTCTGCTCTCGCGCATCAGCCCACCGCAATTGATCGCCCTGTCGTTCGCGTTGGCCATCTTCGTGGGCGGCTGCCTGCTGGCCCTGCCGATCATGCATACGCCGGGGCACAACATCAACTTTTTGCAGGCTATTTTTACGGCCACCAGTGCGCTGTGTGTCACGGGCCTGAATGTCATCGATCCCAGCAAGGACTTCAACCGGCTGGGCCAGGTGGTCATCATGTTGCTGATTCAGGTGGGCGGGTTGGGCATCATTACCTTTGGCACGGTGTTCGCCCTGCTGATGGGCCGCCGCATGAACTTCAGCGAGCGCGTCCGGTTGGCGCAGCAGGTCAGCGCGTTCGATGTGGGCGGCGTGGTCAAACTGATCCGCAACATCTTCCTGTTCACGTTTTTGATCGAACTGACGGGCGCAGTGCTGCTGTCCTTCCGCTTCATTCCACTGGAAGGCTGGGGACGGGGGCTGTTCTACTCCGTTTTTCACTCGGTCAGTGCCTTCAACAACGCCGGATTTGCGCTGTATTCCGATAATCTGGTGCGCTTTGTGGGCGATCCGCTGGTCAGTTTGACTGTTGCCGGGCTGATCATTCTGGGCGGCATGGGCTTTCTGGTGCAGCTGAATGTCGTGGCCCATCTGGTCAATCCGCGCCGCAACCGCATGCTGGTGCACAGCAAACTGGTTCTTACCATGATGGGCGTGCTGCTGGCGGTGGGCACATTTACGTATCTGGGCATGGAATGGAGCAATCCCAAAACCCTCGCGCCGCTGGGGTTCGGCGACAAGGTACTGGCCTCATTTTTTCAGAGTGTGACGACCCGTACCGCCGGATTTAACAGTCTGGATTACGGGGCCATGAATCTGGCCACCCTGTTCATCACCATCATCCTGATGTTTATTGGTGCCAACCCCGGCTCCACGGGCGGCGGGATCAAAACCAGCACCTTTTACGTGATGATGGCCAGTGCGTGGAGCATGGTGCGCGGGCGCGGCGAGGTCAATCTGTTTCGCCGCCGCATAGACCAGGACACCGTCATTCGGGCCATGACGGTGGGCCTGCTCAGCATCGGCCTTGTCAACGGCATGTTCGTGCTGCTGCTGGTGTTTAATACCAATCCTCAGGTCACCTTTGTTCAGATGATTTTTGAAACGGTGAGCGCCTTCGCAACCGTGGTCCTCAGCATGAATGCCACCCCGATCATGGCTCCCGACCAGCACGTCATCCTGATTTTGCTGATGTACCTGGGCCGCATCGGGCCGCTGACCTTCGCGGTGGCCTTCAATTCGCGCAGCAGCGCCGAACTGGTGAAGTACCCCCCCGAAAAAGACATCATCATCGGATGAGCCGCCCACCACTGCTCCACTTGGTTCTTAAAGGAAGTCCTCTGCCATGAAAACCAAACAATGCTTAGTCATCGGCTTGGGCCGATTCGGAACCGCCGTCGCCACCACCCTCTATGAGATGGGCCATGAGGTCGTGGCCATCGACCAGAACGAAGAAAACGTGGAACGGGTCATGAACCTCGTGACCCACGCGGCGGTCGTGGATGCCAGCGACGAGCGGGCGCTCAGGGCCATCGGTGCCTCTGAATTTGATGTGGTGGTCGTGGCCATTGGCAC
>JAQBPF010000193.1 GCA_028287665.1 Deinococcus sp.
CCACATGGCCTGCAAATGCGTGACCTGCTGCGTGGATTGGGTGTGATGGGCGTCGGCTCTGGCCGCCCGGAACCACTCTAGAAAGGGCACCCGTCTGACCCGGACTTGTTCATTCGGGTCGAGATTCTGTGGGCCTACGCATTGGGCATCCAGACCCAAAAAGAATGCGTGCGGCTGGACATGGTGCCCGTGCTGATAAAGCTGGACGACACTGGAATCAGCCGGGCGCAGCCATACCCCGTCTCTTCCAACAATTCCCGGCGGGCGGCCCCGGCAGGGTCAGCGTCTTCCCCACTCTCGCTGCTGCCGCCGGGGATTCCAGTCAGTACCAAACCCACGCCATGCCGATATTCTTCGGCCAGTACAATTTCAAACTGCGGTGTCAAGGCCAGCACGTTCACCCAGTCCAGGGCCTCTATGACGTGGTACGTGGGCACGACCACTCCGGTAGGCGTGAGGCATCGGTCGGTGCGAACCTTCAGAAAACGGTCTTGGTACGAAATGGTGGAACTCATCACTTGCAAGGGTTGTGGGACGGCATCGGAGAATGTTCTGTCGGTCATCCCGCCCAGCCCAACCGCTCCGCCGCCACCTGGGCCGCCGCCTCGCCCCACACCGCCCCAGCCACGGCCAACGCCGCATACATGGCCGGGAATCCGCCCGGCGTGGTGGTCAGGCGGCCTTCGGTGACCACTTCACCGGGGCGCACTTCGGCAGGAGAAAAGCCCCACAGCAGATCGGTCAGGTCGGCGGGGCCACCCAGGATGCGGCCTTCCAGCGTTCCAGCCTCGCCTGCCAGCAACACGCCGCTGCCACTGATTCCGGTGGGCAGGTCGGCATGGGCCGCCAAAAAGCCGCGCAGCAACGGATCGCGGGCGGCTTTGGCGGCTCCGGGGCCACCGGGAATCAGCAGGCCAGCGGGTTCGGGCAGGGCGGCGTACATCACATGCGGCGTGCTCACCAGTCCCCCGGCAGTCAGAATACTGACGCGCGAGCGGTGCAGCGTGCGGGTCGCGCCCTCGCCCCCGCACAGGCGGCACACGGCCACCATAATTCCCAGTTCCAGTTCGCTGACACCTGCATACACCGGAATGGCGACGACTGGCCCTTCTCCTTCTGGACCATGTTGTGGATCCGGAAGCCGTGCACCGGCTGAGCTCATGTCGAAATGGAGGAAGGCAGGGGCAGGGGACGCACCTGATATTCGCGCCGCGCCAACGGTGGGCCGACCTCACCCAACTCGATCAGGTGCTGGGCTGCCTCGGGGCTGAGGCGCTCGACACGGGTCAGGTAGGTCAGCAGGGTGGCGTGGCTGTCAAAGCGGCGCGGGTGCTGATCGCCCTCGGCCAGCAGATCAAGCCAGGCAATCACGACTGCACCCTACACATGGCGCGCCCACATCACAGGTCCCGCAGGTCTTCCCACAGTTGCCAACCCACCCCTTCAGGCGTGCCGTCCAGCAGAGGGTTCAGTGCCTGACTGGCCGCTTCGGCGTCGTCGTGGAGGGCCTCGTTGCTGGGGCGGTCGTCGTACACCCGCAGCACCGTGAACTGATAGAAGGTCTGGGCCGCTGTCGGCTCGCCATTCTCGAAGAAGGCAAAAGGCGGCGAAACCATGTCCCAGAGCACATGGGCGTCGTCCTCGTCGGCTGCGCCGGGCGGCTTGGGGAGGTCCAGCTCACGGGGCAAATAATGCTCTAGGTCTACGTCGGCGCTCTGAGGATGCCAGACGTAGCCTTGCAGCAGTCGGATGGCGGCGCGGCCTCCGGCCTGCGAATCGGTGATGCTCACCCCACCAGCATACCCGATAACCTCCATCCCTGAATTGTTAATTCTGAAGTTCTGTCTCAGACTCCAGTAACCACAGGCGGTCCCGGATCCGCAAGGCCTCGGCCCGGCTGAGGCTGGCCGCCGGATAGAGCGCACGGAGCACGCCCTCTGGAGCGGGATGATGGTGTTCCAGTGCCCGGCCCGCTTCACGCCAGATGCCTGCCCGGAAGGGGTGCAGCGCCGGGTCCTGCACTGCGCCGCGCAGCCACGACAGCGCCCCCTGACCCTCGCCGATGGTGGCCCGGATTTCCAGGGCCAGCAGTTGGGCGGCCAGCCCTGGATCAGGGGCGTGGGCCGTGTGCTCTGGCCCGCTGCCCACACCGAGGGCCACCCGGCGCAGCAGGGCGTGGGCACGGTTGATGTCGGCCAGCGCGGCCTGGGGCTGCTCGGCCCGCAACTGGGCCTCGGCGCGGATGGCGTGCGCCTGTGCCGCCGCATACGGGTGATCGGTCATGGCCAGGGCACGTTCGGCAAATCCCAGGGCCGCCGCCGGAACCGGGTCCGCCAGCGCCCGCGTCAGCAGGATGTCGAAGGTCAGGACCTGTTCGCGGTCTGGTTCAGGGAGGGCGGAAGAGGGGGCGGGCGGGCCCAGAAGTTCATCCAACAGGGACCGGGCCTGACGCAAATCGGGGTGGTCGCGGCGCGGGCCGCAAAAGGGATAGAGGTAGGGCGAGCCGATGCCCCGCGTCAGGTAGGCCAGCGACAGGCGGTAATGGGTGCGGCGCCACCGGTATTCGGCTTCGGCCTGCCGCGACCCTGGCGCAGTCAGCACTCCCCCCAGCAGACGCAGGGCAGCGTGAGCCTGTGCCAGAGCCTCATCGGGGCGGCCCAGGGCCAACAAGATAGGCAGACCCTCGGACAGAAGGCGCGCGCGGGGCAGCGCCTCGTCACGGGGACGGCTGGCCGGGTCAGCAGCCGACAGCAGCACCAGCGCACGCTGCAGCACCTCCAAGCCCTGTGCCGGGTGGCCGAGCCTGCGCTGGGCAGTGGCGGCACGGGCCAGCACACGGGCGGTTTCTTCGGCGCTGCCGCCTGCGCGCGGCAGACGTTCGGCGGCGTCCTGGAGGGCCTGCAATGCCGCAGCGGGTTGGCCCAACCTCAGCCGCAAGTCTCCTTCCTGGTACCGGGCACGGGCCGACAGCAGCGGGCTGGAGGCAGGCACGCTTTGCAGGGCGCTCAGGGCCTCGGGCCAGCGCCCGGCATCCTTGGCGATCAGGCCGCGCCACAGGGCTGCACGTGGGCCGCCCTGCGCGGTGCGGGGGTCGGTGGCCGCGTGGGTGGCCGCCTCCAGATCGCCGCTCCAGCGGGCCAAAGCCGCCTGTACCAACAGGGCGTCGGCCTGCGCCGCCACTGTCCAGGAGGACGGACCGGGCGGCCCCGACAGCAGCCCGCTCAGATCAGGGTGCGCCAGTTGCCCGCGTGCGGCCTCAAAGTTTCCGGCGTCCACACTGCTCTCGGCCAGTTTGACCCTGGCCCACGCCCGCACGGGGTCACGGGGCGATTCCAGCAGCGTAAACAGGGCGTCGCGGGCGCGGGGGTCGCCGTATTCGCCGCGCCCGGCGTGGTGGGTGGCCAGAGCGCGGGCCAACGTTTCCAGAACCTCTGCTGCCGCGCCTGGCTGTTCGGAGGTGCCCCGAATACTGGACCACAGGGGCGGCAAATGGCGGGCATCGTCCGGACGGCGGCTGACCTGTGCGGCCAGAGCCTCCCAGTCCTGAAGCAGCGTCAGGGCAGCCAAGGCAACTCCAGCCAGTTCGGCGGCCATTTCGCCCACGCTGCCCTCAACTGTGCTGACCAGACGGCGGGCAGCAGTGTGGATTTCGGCGGCGGGCACAAGCGGCAGGGCAGCCCTCAACACCTCGGCGGGGGTCCAGCCCAGGGTCGCAGACCCGGCCAGCAAGGCGCGGGCATGGGTGGGCAGAGCAGCAGGCGAATACCCCAGCGCGGCGGAGAGGGCCAGATCAGGCAGGGCAGCAGGCCGTGAACCAACCGACAGGGCAGCCAGAGCAGCGGCCAGGGCACGGATATCGGGATCGGCCAGCAGTTGCGCCGCCCCACTTTCTCCCTGTCCGGCCTCGCCCCGGCCCACACTGGCCAGCAGGGTCAGGCGGTCCAGATTACGGCCCGTTTCGCGCACCAGAGAGTCGGCAGCGGCTCGGCCAATACCCAGACGGGCCATCAGGTAGGCGCGGGCCTCGGCGGGGGTGGGCGGGCGCAGTTCCACGATTTCGGCCACGCCTGCGGGCAACGGCTGGCTCAGGTCGGTGGTGTCTTCAAGGGCCAGCAACACGGCCAGGCCAGCCGGAGCCCGCCGCACCAGATGTTCGGTGGCCCAGACGGCTGCCGGAACGGGCGCACCTTCGGGGGACCGGGGTGGGTCCTGTGCAAAATGAAGATCGGCAGTCACGCGGGCCAGCAGGATTCCCCCCTCGCCCACCTGTCTCGACAGGACTGCACGGGCAGCATCAGCCTGAGCCGCAGCCAGGGCCGCAAAAGACCGCCCTCCCGCAGACACCGCAGGCAAGCTCTGAAACGCGTCGCCTTCCAGCTTGAGCCGCAGCACGGGCCTGCCCTCTGCCGCCAGGGCCAAGGCCAGGTGATCCATCAGGACCGTTTTGCCTGCGCCGCGCCGTCCGCTGACGATCATCCGGGGGATTCGGCCCGAGCGGACCCCCGCCAAAAACTGCTTGTAGGCCCGCTTTTTGCTGCGTCCCAGCAATTCCAGTTCATCTGGAAGTGGGGTGGGGGCACTGGGCAGGGCAGCCGTGGGAAGAGGCCGCCCCGCTTCCCGCGCCAGATCGGTCAGGATACTGGCCAGCGCCGCTTTATCGGCAGGCGTGCCCACATCGCGGTACACGATATTTCGCAGTGCGGCTGGGTTTGCTCCCCGCGCCTGCATCTCAGTTTCCAGCCAACGCAGGCTGCCGCGCACCTGACCTCTGGGCACGGCTTCGCCTGGGGTCCTTGTGCTGCCTGGGGTCCCTGCGGTCCCTGTGTTGGGCAGATGGGCACGCAGATCGGCCAAAATGCCGCGCCAGTCCAGCCCCAGGGCTTCAGGACCGCCCATACCGGCCCGTGCCCACTGAAGGCAGAGTGCGCAGGGAAGGCAAAGTGCCCAGGCAGTCCAGAGGCAACCGAATCAAGATGGTCCGAGCCTACCACTCTGCCCCCATTTATTGCACCCGGTGCATGAATAGGCAATCCAGTCCGTTCCTGACGCACCCATCAGACTTTGAGGGCAGGGCTGTGTATACTCGCTCCAGCTTTTCAATGTGTAGAGTGCGCGGCGGTTGTCTGAGGCCTGTCGGCTCTGATCGTGCACCAACCCCACCGGGCTTCCCTGCCCCATCTTTTGGAGGAACCACCATGCGCCTACCTATGATCAACCGCCCGCTGCTGACCCTCGCCCTGACCCTGACCGCCGTTTCAGGCGTTGCGCACGCCCAGTCTCAGCAGGCAGCCCAGGCCCTCTATGATTCGGGCAAATGGCAAGAAGCGGTCACTGCCGCCGCCGCCCTGAACACCAGCAACGGCTTTGCGCTGGCTGCCGAAGCCACCACCGGGGGCGCCGCCCTGGTGGCTGACAATGCCAAGAAGCCCCTCTTCGAAAAGGCACAGAATTACGCCAAACAGGCCATCAAGCTGGACCCCACCAATGCCGAGGCCTACTTTGAGTTGGCCCGCGCCCAGGGCCGCCTGGCGCAGTACGTGGGCGTCTTTCAGAGCCTGCCGCTGGCCCAGGACATGAAGAAAAATCTGGATCAGGCCATCAAGCTCAATCCCAAGATGGCTGGAGCCTACGTGGCGCTCGGCCTGTGGAATGCCAACCTTGATGTCAGCGGCCTCAAAGGCGTGGCAGGCCGCGCCGTTGGCGGCAGTAAGGCGCAGATTTCGCCCAACTTCGAGAAGGCGATTGCCCTTGAGCCCAACGTGGCCGTCCACCGCATCGAGTATGCCAACGCTCTGTTGACCCAGGGCAACAAGGCCGCCGCCGCCGTGCAGCTGGAAAAAGCCGTGACCATCACTGCCGACACCTTCTGGGAAAAGCGTGATCTGGACGCCGCCAAGGCTAAACTGGCCACCCTGAAATAAGACCTTAAAAAAGAGCAGCAGAAAGGTGGGCCACTTCAACCGAGGTGGCCCACCTTTCTGCTTTCTGTCTA
Organism: Deinococcus sp.; assembly: GCA_028287665.1. Lineage (GTDB taxonomy): Bacteria > Deinococcota > Deinococci > Deinococcales > Deinococcaceae > Deinococcus. The sequence goes on from JAQBPF010000193.1 coordinate 5,993, forward strand.
CTTGTGCTCTGTATCCTGCCCCAAGCAGATTGCTCCTATCCGTTCAGCAGGGTCACGGCCCCGGCCAGCACCCGCACCTGAATCTCGCTCACCTCTCCGGCCAGATCCCCGTCCAGATGAAGGTGGGTCGGCGCGGCCCAGCGAATGGTGACGGTTTGCCCGGTGGTGTGATACACGCGGGGCTGGCCCAGATGCGTGCCGCGCAGCACCCGGCCCATCAAGCCCAGCAGTTGCGGGCGGGTCACCGGGCCGCTGGCCAGGGCGTTGAGCTTGCCGTCATGGGCGTCCGATTCGGGGCTGATCAGAAAGCCGCCGCCGTAGCGGGTGCCGTTCATGACCGCAGCAAGGCAACTGGGACCGGAATACACGGGCTGGCCGTCTACCGTCAGGGTCAGGTCCGTGAGTTGCAGGTCGCGCAGGGCGGCCAATGCGCCCCACAGGTAGCGGCCAAATCCAGTCAGACGGGCCGGAGCGCGGAGCATGGTCGCGGCCACCTGGGCATCAAAACCGAGGCCCAGCCCGTTCAGCAGCAGCCGGGGCACACCTGCACCCTCGCCCTCGGTCACGGTGGCTTCCAGGGCGTCTACCCGGCGCGGCGTGTAGCTCAGGCGGTCCAGGGCTTCACCAAATTGGCCCGGTTTCAGGCCCAACATTCCGGCGTAATCGTTGCCACTGCCCAGCGGCACAATTGCCAGAGGCCGCCCCGCATGGCCCACCAGCGCGGGCAACAGCGCCCCCACCGTCCCGTCTCCGCCCACTGCCAGCACCGCCACTTCCGGGGGTAGGGCCTGCACACGGGCCAGGGCATCCAGTCCAGAACCCGCCGAGATCAGCTCAAAGTCAAAGCGGCGGGCCTGCAACTCACCTTCCAGGCGGGGCCATTCGCGGGAGGCCAGACCGCGCCCAGCATGAGGATTGAGCACCACAGCATAACGGCGCTGGGCAGGCGGTGTAGGCAGAAAAGGTGCAGAAGTCACGGTCGACTCAGGATACGGCCCAGGCTGGACAAAAAGGCTGCGCCCGTTATCCTGACCATTCCCATCCAGTTGCCTTATTGAGAACAGTTCCTGTTAACGATAGACTGCCGCATGCCTGATGCCCCCTCCGATGTCCACACCTCTGCCCCATCTGCGGCCCCGCCCGTTCAGACCGCCGCGCATGATCAGGCGTTTATTTTGCAGAAGGTGCAGCCTGCTCTTCTGGGCCTGATGGACGGCAGCGTCAGCACCCTGGCCCCCATCTTTGCCACCGCCGGGCTGACCGGCAAGCCGCTGGACGCCTTCTGGGTGGGCCTGGCAGCCAGTGTGGGCGCGGGCATCAGCATGGGGCTGGCCGAGGCACTCAGCGACGACGGCGAGGTCAGCGGGCGCGGCAAACCCATCGCACGCGGAGCCATCACGGGCGCGGCCACCATCCTGGGCGGCATGCTGCATACGCTGCCCTTCCTGATTCCTGACCTGCAAACCGCACTGACGCTGGCGTATGTGGTGGTCATCATAGAGTTGCTGGTCATTGCCCTGATCCGCTGGCGCTATATGCACAGCCCGCTGCGCCAGACCATTTTTCAGGTGATCGTGGGCGGCGCGGTGGTGTTTGGCGTGGGCGTGTGGCTGGGCAAGTTGGGCGCGGGTGGGTAAGCGGGAAAGGCC
>JAQBPF010000234.1 GCA_028287665.1 Deinococcus sp.
CCAGCCATCGTTGCTGTAGGTCAGCACGCCTGTGGCCGTGGCCGTATCGCCGCCGCGCAGGGTGTTGGCCGCGCTGAGGGGTTGGTTGCCGCGCCCAAAAATCAGCGGGTTGGGGTTCTGTGCCCGCGTGCCGTCGTCAATCCGAATAAAGCGGTTGGGAAGGTTGGCATTGAAGGCTGCCAGTCCCGCCACGCTGGGCGCGTTGATCTGGCTGAAGGTGGACAGGCGCTCGTCGGCCAGATCGAAGCTGCCGCCGCGTCCCAGCGTGAAATTGTTGGTCACGGTGCCGCTGACGGTCACGAGCATGCCCTCGAAGCGTTCGCGCTCGGCGACAGGCAGGGGCAGAGTCAGGGTCTGGGGTGCGGGCAGGGCGGTTCCACTGGCTAGGACGCTCACGGCAGCTGCACTGGCCGGGCTGATCTGCGTCGCCGTCACAAATTCGCTCACGTTTCCGGTCACGCGCACGCGGTCTCCGGTGGTCAGGGTGGGGCAATTGCCGCCCGTAGAGCCGCAGAAGATGAACACGCCATCGCTGGTCTGGACGTCGTTGTCGGCGTCAATGCCTTCTTCCTGCACGAAGAATCCCCGCAGGCTTCCGGCCACCAGATTGCTGGTCACCACGCCTTCCACGGTCACGGCTCCGGTCAGCGGGCTGGGAGCATTGCCGCTGGGAGTGCTGCCCTGCACGGCTCCGATGTTGTTCAGGGCGATGGTGCCAGGGTTGTCGGTGGCGCTAAACACCAGGCTGAAGGCAAACGGGTCTTCGGCGGCGGTGGCGGCCATCGGAATCTGGGTGGCAAAGGTGACCACCGTTTCGGCTCCGGGCGCAAGGCTGCCTGCACTCTGCCAGCCCTGATGCGCCACGCCCGCCACTTGCAGGCCAGCGGGCAGGGTCACGGCCAAGTCGCCCGTGTTCAGTCCAGTGACCAGCGGCGTGGCCTTGGGGTCAGGGGCAAAAGTCGGCACACCGCCCACATAGGTCAGTTCGCGGGCCGTATCGGGCTTCAGTTGGGCGGCGCGGCTGTCGGGCACGGGCGCACCATTAAACAGCTTCACATCTTTAAACGGGGTAGAGGAGACGGTGGCTGCGTTGGTTGCGTCGCCGCCCGCCGTGTCGACCGGAACAAAAGTGGGGGCCGTCAGCGTGGCGCTTCCAGTGTTCTTGACCCGGAACGAAGCCTGAAGGTAGCGCACCCGCCCCGCCTCATCGGTCAGGGTGCCTGCCGAAAGGGGCGTGTACAGCAGATCGCTGACAGCGGTGGCTTGCGGCTGCACCCCCTTCACCGCCTGCACGCTGATGGTGGGCGTGGCAGAGTTGGCCCCGGTCACGCGAAGTTCATAGGTGCCGAGGTTGGCGGGCGTGGCGCGGTCCGGCTGATTGGCATTGGGTTGATTGGCCGCAGGCGTCTGTGCGCTGGGTTGACCGCAGGCGGTCAGGGCCAACAATCCGGCAAGAATCAGGCGTTTGCTGAATGTATAGCTGGATTTATAACTGGGCATTAGTGTTGGCTCCGGTGGGGCAGGGTCAGTGGTGCGGCGGTGGTCGGTGTGGGCTGAACAGCGGCCAGCAGCAGCGTGACAGAGAAAGGTTCAGCGCCGGGATGGGCGGTGCGGTTCAGAGTCAGGCCCACATTCAGGGGCCGGGTATCGCCGCCCTGCGTCACAAAGGCTTTTCCGGTGTAGGTTCCAGCCGCAAGAGTGCCCGCCGGGTAGCCCGCCACCGTGCCTGCCGGACGGTTCGCGCCTGTGGTGATCAGAGAAACATCGTTGTACACGCTTGCGCCAGGAATCGTCACGTCTTCGACCAGGCCAGTGGCGGCATTGAAGGTCTTGGGCTGTCCCAGCGTCAGCGATGAGGCGTAAGCAGGCGCAGAGGTACCGTCGAACAGGCGAATCAGCGTGTAGGGTGTGTCGCCTTCGGTCAGCGGCGTGCCTGCGCCCTCTACCGCCGGGTCGTCCGACAGGCTTACGGGCACGAAGGCCAGCGGCGTACTGCCCACACCCGATACCCGGTAGGCCGCGTGGAAGTGGCGGGTATCCTGGACGTCCACACCAGCTGTAAAGGTCTGGATGCTGTCCAGGGTAAAGGTCAGGGCCGCCGTGTCCTGTGTGGTCAAACTGCCACTGACGACCTTCAGGCTGCTGCCCAGAATTTGCGTGCCGATGCCGTTGATGGTCAGGGCCACAATCGGCGCAGTGCCGTTGGGTGTGGGTTCTTCGGGAACAGGGTCAGGAACGGGAATGGGCGTGCAGGCGGCCAGGGCAGCCATCAGTGTGAGGGTCAGCAGGGTTCGTTTCATGGAGTCCTTGTGGGCAGGCTGGAGAGGAAGGGCCTGAGGTACAGCTGAGCTTCAGACGATGACAATGGTGGATGAAACCTCTGAATCAGGCGGGGTGAACAGGGGTAAAGATGAGTTTGACCAGAGGCAATCAAGTCTAAAGGCGAAATGTCAGGACCATGAACGTTCGGTATGGAGCGTTGCTTTAACAAACGGGCCCGGGAGCGGCGGTGCAGGGGCGAGCGGCT
>JAQBPF010000243.1 GCA_028287665.1 Deinococcus sp.
AGCCCCGTGCCGTATTCGCGGGGAGTTCCGGCAGGCAGGAAAGCCGCCACCACCAGCAGCAGGGCGGGCACACCCCAGCGCACCACGCCGTCGTCGGGCACATGGATTCGCGCGGCCATCAGTGCAAAGAGGCCGCCGACCAGCAGGCCCACGATCACGTCACTGGGATAATGCACCTTCAGGGCCAGGCGGGAATAGGCGATCAGGACAATCAAAAGGCCCGCCGCCACCCACAGACCGGGCCGCCGGACTTGCAGGGCAATGCCGCCCCAGAGGGTGGCTGCCATCTGGGTATGGCCGCTGGGCAGGCCGGGGCCGCCTGCTGTGGCCTTTGCCGCCGCGCTGGCCGCCGCCGGGTCACTGGTAAACGGGCGGGGAAGATCAAAGCCAAATTTCAGCGCCGAGTTGACCAGATAACTGAGCGCAAAGGCCACGCCCAGATTGCGCCCGCCGCGAGGGTTGACCAGCCACGTATACAGCGCCAGAACCACGATAAACACTTCATCCCGCCCCAGATTTGTGATGGCCAACCAGAATGCTTCCATATCTGACATTCTGACGGACAGATGCAAAAAGCAGGCGTGAATTCCTTTGCGCGGTTGGCTGCGCCGCCTCTCCTTGTGCCCCGCTGCGGGCCGCTACACTGTAGCCATGACCGCCCCCACTCCCGACGTGCTGCGCGAGGTTCGGCACAACTCTGAAAATGCGCTGGAACTGCGGAACATCACCAAACGCTTTCCGCTGGTGCTGGCCAACGACAATATTTCTATGGCCGTGAAATGGGGCAGCGTCCATGCCCTGTGCGGCGAAAACGGCGCAGGCAAAAGCACGCTGATGAAGATCGTGTACGGCGCTCAGCCGCCAACCAGCGGCGAAATCGTGGTGGACGGCCAGACCGTGAACCTGAACAGTCCTGCCGACGCGATTGCACGCGGGATCGGCATGGTGTTTCAGCACTTCATGTTGGTTGATACCCTGACCGTCACCGAAAACGTGATTCTGGGCGCAGAACCCACCATCGGCGGGCGCATCGATATTGCGGGCGCACGGCGCAAGGTGGCCGATCTGGTCAAGCAATTTAACTTTGACATCGACCCCGACGCCCTGATCGGGAATCTGCCGGTGGGCAAGCAGCAGAAAGTAGAAATCCTGAAGACGCTGTACCGGGGCGCACGCATCCTGATTCTGGACGAACCCACCGCCGTACTGACCCCCAGCGAAACCGATGAACTCTTCGATTTCCTGAAAAACCAGTATGCGGCCAGTGGAAACGCTGTGATCTTCATCAGCCACAAGCTGCATGAGGTGCTGCACATCTCGGACACCATCAGCGTGATCCGCGACGGCAAGATGATCGGCTCCATTCCCAGCGCCGGGGCCACCACCGAAACCCTGGCCCGGATGATGGTGGGCCGCGAGGTGAATCTGCGGGTAGACAAAACCGCCGCCCAGCCCAAAGAAGTTGCGCTGGACGTCAAAAACGTGACCGTGAAGGGCGAGCACAAGAATGCCGTAGACAACGTGTCGTTTCAGGTGCGGGCAGGCGAAATCGTGGGGATTGCAGGCGTGGAGGGCAACGGCCAGAGCGAACTGGTGGAGGCCATCACGGGCCTGATGCCCACACTCAGCGGCACGATCAGCTATCTGGGCAAGCAGGCGCGGGGTGTGCGCGAGGTGGAAGCGGCGGGCCTCTCTCACATCCCTGAAGACCGCAATGAGCGCGGGCTGGTGCTGGACATGACCACCGCCGAGAACTTCATTCTGGGCGAGCATGATCAGGCTCCCTTTGCCGGGCGCTTCGGCTTCCTGAATCTGGACGTGATCGAGCAGAACGCCCGCGACCTGTCGGAGAAATATGACGTGCGTCCGCGCAGTGCCAGCCTGCAAGCGGGGCGCTACAGCGGCGGCAATGCCCAGAAAATCATCGTGGCCCGTGAAATGAGGAAAGGCCCGAAAATCCTGATTGCCAGCCAGCCCACACGCGGCGTAGACATCGGCGCCATCGAGTTTATCCACGCCCGCATCGTGGAAGCCCGCGATCAGGGTTTGGCCGTGCTGCTCATCAGCGCCGACCTGGGCGAAGTGATGAACCTCGCCGACCGGATTCTGGTGATGTACGAGGGCCAGATTGCCGGGGAAGTGAACGCCGCCGACGCCACCGAAACCCAGTTGGGCCTGATGATGACGGGCAGCGGCGGCCAAACGGGGAGTGGGCAGAGCAGCAGTGGCCGCAGCGGAGAAGTCAGCGTGGGGCAGACGACTGGGGAGCGGTAAGCAGAACAGAGCAGGCTTGTAGCTCGCTCAAGGATCAGGGAGGCAAACAGCCATGGCTCTCGATTATTCGGCTGGGTGCGTCAACTTCCGCGATGTAGGCGAATTCCTGCACCTGATGGCAGGAGAATCGATCTTGCCGCTCGGCAAAATTTTGAGGGGTGGCAAGATCGATTTTGTGGATTCACTGGACGAAATAGGCTCGCCCAAAACCATCATCAATCTACGGAATGGGCCAGACAAACATGATTGGCCTGTTCGTACATTCCATTTTCCTACGGCCAACAACTTGGAGAAGTACAACACCTCTGATGGGCAAGTGAGGCGTTGGCTGAACACAATTGTCGCCAGCTTTCAAGATGGGCAGCTCAACTATCCAGTTCTGATTCACTGCACGTCTGGCAAAGATAGGACGGGCATTGTTATCGCGGCTCTGCTTTCCATTGTTGGTATGCCAGAGCGGTTGATCGTTGACGAATATCTCTTGAGCGAC
>JAQBPF010000246.1 GCA_028287665.1 Deinococcus sp.
GACGAACGCGAGCTGGAGATTGCCATGCAGGCTGGGGCCGAAATCATCGGCGTGAACAACCGTGACCTGACCACGTTGCACATTGATCTGGCCGTCAGCCCCCATCTGATTGCCCGTGCCCGCGCCGCAGGATTCACGGGCCTGCTGGTGGCCGAAAGTGGCTACCGCACTCCGGCAGACCTAGGCGTGGTGCGGGGGCTGGCCGACGCCGTACTGGTGGGCAGCAGCCTCGCCGGAAGCGGGGATTTGGCACAGGCCACGCGGGACTTGCTGAGCGTCTAGTTTCATCTTGAAAACAGGCGCCCCTCGTACAGGCAGGCCTTAAAAAAAGCATTCCAGGCATAGGGCCACGTCTGCCCGCTGCTGGCAAGGGCGGGATTGTTGTGCCAGGCCGGGCCGAGAAAATTGGCCCACGCGTCGGTCAGGTAGGCCTGAATCTCGGGACTCAGGGGGTCGCCATCCGGGTCAGGTTTGACGGGCAGACTGGCCAGCAGATATCCCCGCAGGCGCGACGCACTGAGCAGAAAGTGATCGTAGGGTGAATTAAGTGCGGCGCGGGCCTGGGCCTCATCGGTGGGATAGGGGCCGTTCAATGTCACATTCAGCGAGCGCAGGCGGTCAGCTTGCCCTACGGCGTCCTCCCAGCTCATCTGGGTCAGGCCCACCGTGCGCGACAGGCGGCCCGTGGCCCCGCTGCTGCCGTAAGCTTCGGTGGCCCGCAGCGCCACAGTATCGGTAAAGGTTCGCAGCCACCCCGACAGGCCGAGGCCGCTGCGTCCGCCTGCCTGCTCATTGTCCAGAATGGCGGCCAGTCCACCGGGTGTGAGGTGCAGGGCATTGGTGGCCCGCAGGATGTTCTGACGGTTGGCCCGTACAATTCGCGGCGCAATGGGCACCGGGGCTTGCCGTGCCAGCGCCCGGTCGCCGGGGCGGGTGGCCTCGGCCCAGGCCAGAAACGCCAGCCATCCCTGCACATTGTTCAGCGCAGCTTCGGGGCTGCCGAATACGCTGCGGCGGCTGAGGGCTGGATTCTGGTTGCGAATCTCGGTGTCCAGCAGGCGCATCACCGCATTTGCCCGCGCACGGCCAAGGGTCTGGCGGGCCTGCAAATAGGTCTGATACTGCGATTCTGTGAGGCTCAGGCGGCGGCGCTCACTCACGCGCACATCGGCCAAAGCCTGCTGAAAACTGGCCGTGGTCAGCGCATAGCTTTGCACCACTTCTGCCGAAAGGAGGCCCACCCTGGCCGGGGGAAGGGGAGCCGTCTGCTGAGTTTGGCCGCCCAGGAAATGCTGAGCATAGAAGGCCACGGTGGGACTGAACGCCAGCAGAATCAAAGCCAGCACCGCCGAAACCCAGCGCCCGACACGCACCCGGCGCACTTGGGGAACAGGTGGGGCAGACATGCCGTCAGCCTAGCGGGAATGGGGGTGGGGGGAAGTGTAGGGGGAGAAGGGGAGTGTAGACGGCGCGGCCCGAGGGCGGCAGGGGCAGCCAAGGTCAAAGGACACCAGCTGACTGAATGCATCCACGAAAAAGCCGCCCCCGAATGGGAAGCGGCTGCAAGAAGTGGCGTTGAGGAAATTGGCGCTGACGAGAAAGACTTCAGCCTTTGACGGCTCCGGCGGTCAGGCCCGACACGATATTGCGTTGGAACACGAGCACCAGAATGATCAGCGGCACCGTGACCACGATACTGGCGGCCATGATCTGGCCCCAGGGCTGGTCGAACTGCGTGGCCCCGGAGTAGTTGGCGATAACGACAGGTACGGTGCGGCGAGTGCCCATGAAGGTCAGCGCGAACAGGTACTCATTCCAGGCATTGATGAACGCCAGCAGCCCGGTCGTAACGAGAGCAGGCATCATGACTGGAAACAGCACCGAGAACAGCGTGCGCAGCGGTGAAGCGCCGTCCACCAGGGCCGCTTCTTCCAGTTCACCGGGAATATCGCGCACAAAGCTGGTCAGCACCCACACCGTAAAAGGAATCGTGAAAATCAGGTAGCTGAAGACCAGAGCAATCGGGTTGTTGTACATGTTGAAATTGCGAATAAGGGTAAACAGGCCGCCCAACACCGCGATCTGCGGAAAGACGCTGACAGCCAGGATGATGTACATGATCATGGACTTGCCCCTGAAGCGGAAGCGCCCCAGAGCGTAGGCGGCAAACGATCCGAACAACAGGCTGATGGCGACTGCGCCCACCGCCACAAGCAAGCTGTAACCGAGGCCGTTGATGAAGTTCTCGTTGGCAAATACGTCGCGGTAGTTGTTCAGGGTAGATGGGGCAAACACAAATTGCAGGGGCTGCAGGAACAGGTCACCCGATTTACGGAAGCTGGTCAGCACGGCCCACAAGAAGGGCACCATCAGGTAGATGGTAATGATGGCAACCAGGAGATAGAAGCCAGTGCGCTGAAGAAAGTACAGGGTGGGGTTGGTGCGTTTCAGATTCATAGTCTTCAGCCCCTTTAGTCGAACTTCACGCGGAAAGCGGTGACGTACATGACGACGATGACCATGATGATGACGAAAATGGCCACCGAGACGGCGCTGCCGACCCCCAGCAAGGAATTGTCGATCAGTTGCAGGCGGGCGTACCCCGTCATGGATGTCGAGCCCGCATTGACCGGCCCCAGCATCACGTACATCACATCAAACACCCGCAGGGCGTCGAGGCTCCGGAACACCAGTGCCACCAACAGCGCAGGCCGCAGCAGGGGCAGCGTCATGCGCCAGAACTGCGTCCACTTGGTCGCGCCGTCCATGTCGGCCGCTTCGTACATATCGGTGGGCAGGCTTTGCAGTCCGGCCAGAATCAGCAGGGCCATAAACGAGGTGGTTTTCCACACGTCAACTGCAATCAGTGCCCAGATGGCGCTGTCGGTATTGGCCAGCAGTGCCTGACCGCCCAGCAACCCGCGTCCGATGAGGCCGAAGGAATCGTTGTACATGTAGCCCCACATCTGGGCGCTGACCACCGTAGGAATAGCCCAGGGAACCAACATGGCGGTACGCAGGAAGGCGCGGCCCGGAAAAGCGGTGTTGACCACAAGGGCGATAATCATGCCAAACACAGTTTCTAGGAAGACCGAAACCACCGTGAACAGCATGGTGTTTTTGACGGCCTCCCACCATTTGGGGTCCTGCAAAAAGCCGAGCTGCACACCTTCAGCAGTGGTGAACCAGAAGTTGCCGATGCCCAGGAACGTGCGCTGGTCTGGCGTGGTCAGGTTCGCGTCAAACAGCGAGAAGAAAATGGTGCGGTAGAGCGGGTAGCCAGCCACAAGTGCAATCGCGATCAATGTCGGCAGCAGCAGCCACAGGGCTTGCTGTGCGCGGGCTGCCTCAATCCCCCGGCGTCTGATGGGAGCGGCAATTTCGGGTGTGGCATTGGTCGTCATGGATGTCCCCCTGTTCCGCCCGGTGGGGCAGGATGGTGGCCGCAGTCTTGGCCGTGCGGCGGCGGTGTGAAGAGGGTGACGCGTAGCGCTGGGTCGGCAGTGAAGCCTTAGCGTGCGCCTGCAAATGGTGCGGCGTCATGAGAAAAATTCGACAAAAATAAAGGCTTGCAATGAAAAGGGAGGACGCCCGGTCTGTGGACGTCCTCCCCGCGTACTCAGAGCTGAGCGCGGTTAAGGATTACCAGCCACGACCTTTGATGCGGGCGAGGTCGGTGGAGAGTTTGGCAACAGCTGCCGCGCCCTTGCTCTTGCCGTTCAGCACGTCGCTGACGGCGCTGCTGAAGGCCTGTGAGACCTGGTTGTACTTGCCTTTGGTGGGGCCGGAAGGACGGGCCACGGCGCTCGTGAACACGTTGAGCAGGCTTCCGAAGAAGGGGTTGGCCTTCAGCACGGCGGGATCTTTGTAGAGGGCCTGAATGGTGGGGTTGTAGGCACCCTGGATGGCGCGGATCTTCTGCTCTTCAGGGCCAGCGAGGTAGCGCACCATGGCAATTGCGGCGGCCTGGTTCTTGGAGTAGGTGCTGACGCCGAGCTGCCAGCCGCCGAGCGTGGCTGCGTTGCCTGCGCCGCCGCTGGGCAGGGGTGCGACGCCGATCTTGCCCTTGACCTTGCTGTCTTCGCCCTGGCCGAGTGCCCAGGCGTAGGGCCAGTTGCGCATAAATGCGGCGTTGCCCGACTGGAAAATACCGCGTGCTTCTTCCTCGCCGTAGGTGGTTACACCAGCGGGGCTGATGTTCTTGACCCAGCTGGCAGCGGCGTCGAGCGCGGCGGCAGCTTTGGCATTGTTGATGGTGATGGCGCCCTTGTCGTCGACGATAGCGCCGCCACCGAAGGAAACGACCCATTCCAGTGCGTCACAGGTCAGGCCTTCGTAGTTCTTGCCCTGCCACACGTAGCCAGCAAAGGACTTGTTGGCCTTCTGCTCGCCGGTCTGGATCTTCTTGGCCATGGTGGCCAGTTCAGCCCAGGTCTTGGGGGCCGTCTTGTAGCCGTACTTGGTCAGCAGGTCGGTGCGGTAGTACAGGAGGCCCGCATCGGTAAACCAGGGGAGGGCCACCAGTTTGCCGTTGACGGTGTTGGCAGCCACGATGCCTTTGAAGTGGGCGTTGACTTCGGCGGCAGGCACCTTGGTCTTCAGGTCCACGAAGTGCTGGGACAGCAGACCGGGCCAGACGACGTCAAGCTGGTACACGTCGATATCGCTGCTCTTGGCGGCCAACTGCTGCTGGTACAGGCCGAGGCGGTCGTTGGTGAGGTTGGGGCTTTCAAAGATTTTGACGGTGTTGCCGGTCTTTTTTGCCCAGCGATCAGCGCCAGCCTTGCAGAGTTCGAGTTCCTGACCGACAGCGCCACAGGCCAGAGTGACCGTGACTGCTGCAGCTTGAGAGTTCGCCGCGATAGCAGCAGTAAGACCGATGATGGCGATTACTTTCTTCATGCATCCCCCTTGTGGGTTTTTAAACTGCACCGGTGTGCAGCCCCGCCCCTTTTCGGAAGCGGTTCCACGAAAGTCTAAAAGTTGGTACGTGAAGGCTACACCGCCAAATCGGGTGTGTCAATGTTGTCTTAAGAATTGGAACCAAAAAACCAATTCTTAGTGGGTTGCATCAGCTCTGACACGGCAGTCAGCTCTGGAAGCCTTAAATACATAGGCCACTCATCTGTAACCGCTTACGAAGATATTTGCGCCATCTTCGATTCGCTGTGCCTTCTTACAAAGTGTATGGATGAGCTTGCGAAAGCGGAGGTGTCGAGGCGGCCTGTGTGGTGTGGCCTGCTTGGTGAAACGATTCGGCTCTTGCCTGTGCATCAGCATGATCCCGTGCACCAGAAGCAACCTGCGAACACACGCCGGGACAGAGTGGCCCCCCAACGGTCTGAACTGTGTTCGGATTGAGGCGTCGGCACTCCATTGAGCCCTTATCTGATCCACCTGCCACACACTTCTGAGCGGGCCGTTACACTGGCGTGATGCCGGTTCCAGTGAACTCCCCCCTCCCTTCTGCCGCTGATGTGGCGCGTGCCGTTCTGGCGCGTGAAACGACTCCACAGACCCTGTTGTCTGACACGCTGGCAAGAATCGATGCCGCCCAGAACCTGAATGCACTGATCAGTCTGAACGAGGGTGCGGCTCAGCAGGCCGAGGCCATTCAGGCGCGGGTTCAGGCGGGCGAAATCTTGCCGCTGGCAGGCGTGCCGATTATTGTCAAAGACAACATCAACGTGCGCGGCACCCGCACGACCTGTGGCAGCCGGATTCTGGCCAACTACACCAGCCCCTACGATGCCACCGTGGCCCGCCGCCTGATGCACGCGGGCGCGGTGATCGTGGGGAAGGCCAACATGGACGAATTCGCCATGGGGAGTTCCACCGAATCCAGCGCCAGTGGCCCGACCCTGAACCCCTGGGATACGGCCCGTGTACCGGGCGGCAGCAGCGGCGGCAGCGCGGTCGCCGTGGCGGCCAACCTCACGCCCATCAGTCTGGGCAGCGATACAGGCGGCAGCGTGCGCCAGCCCGCCGCATTTACGGGTGTCTACGGCCTGAAACCCACCTACGGGCGCGTCAGCCGATTTGGCCTGGTGGCTTACGCCAGTAGCCTTGATCAGATCGGGCCGTTTGCCCGCAGCGCCGAAGACCTCGCCCTGCTCATGAACGTGATCGCCGGACACGATCCCAGCGATGCCACCAGCCTGCACGCGCCCCCGCAGTTTGCCGCCGGAACCGCCGACGACTTGCGCGGCCTGCGCGTAGGCGTGATCCGCGAGAGTTTGGAAGGCAACACGGCGGGCGTGGAGAGCACCCTGAACGCCACGCTAGACGCCCTGCGCGGGGCCGGAGCCAGCGTGCAGGAAGTCAGCATTGCCAGCGTGCGGCACGCCATCGCCGCCTATTACCTGATCGCCATGCCGGAAGCCAGCAGCAACCTCGCCCGCTATGACGGCATGACCTACGGCAGCCGTGAGACCCCCGGCGCAGATGTGAACACCAGCATGACCCTGACCCGCGAACACGGCTTCGGGCGGGAAGTGCAGCGCCGCATCCTGATCGGTACGTATGCCCTCAGCAGCGGCTACTACGACGCCTACTACTCCAAAGCCATGAAAGTCCGTGGCCTGATCGCGCAGGATTTTGCCCGCGCTTTTGCCGACTTTGATGTGCTGGTCACGCCCACCAGCCCCTTTCCAGCCTTCCGGCACGGCGAGAAGTCCAGCGATCCACTCGCCATGTACGCCGCCGATGTGGATACGGTAGCTATCAACTTGGCCGGACTGCCCGCCCTGAGTGTGCCCGCCGGGTTTGAAACTGTAGACGGTGTGCGCCTGCCCGT
>JAQBPF010000253.1 GCA_028287665.1 Deinococcus sp.
CCAGAGTCAGCGCCTCCAGGGCGGTCAATTGTCGCCGCAGGGTTTCTGGATCGCGGGTGGGCAGATCGCAGGTGTGGCCCACGCACACATACGCCGTGCCGCCGCCTGGACGATCCTGCAACACGGGAAGGTCGCCGCCCTCCTCGGCAAAGGCCAGTGCCGCGTAGGGGAGAGCGTGGGCCGCCAGCACCCTTTCGAGCGGAGCGCGTTCGGCGGGAGTGCCGATAATGGCAATGTCCAGATGCGGCGCGAGCAGGAAGGCGGCGGCCTGCCACAGCCCTCCAAATCCCCCGGTGGCTGCCAGCAGGTCCGCGTGGTGGCGCTCCACGACCCGGTGGGCCACGGCCTCGTCGGCGGCGTCCCCAAAATAGCGGTGCATCCAGAGTGCCAGCAGCGCCCCCGCGCCGTTGTCCGACAGCACAGCGGCGTCGAAGGCCTGGGCCTGGCGCGTCAGCAGGCGTTCGGCGTTGCCGCCTGTGGAGTAGAACAGGCCTGCCTCTTCATCCCAGAATTCCTGCCGGATGATGGCCCACAGTTCCCGCGCCCAGTGTAGGTGTGCCGTGTCTCCACCCGCCTGAAACAGAGCCACCAGCCCCAGTGCATACAGGGCGTGATCCTCCATCAGGCCCTCGACGCGGGCCACGCCGTCCTTGAAGGTATGGCGCAGCGTGCCGCCGGGCAGGCGCAATTCCCGGCGCACAAATTCGGCGTTCTGGCGGGCAATCTCCAGAAAATGTGGATCGCCCAGAAGGCGGCCCGCGTCGGCAAAAGCGGCCAGCGCCAGCCCATTCCAGGAGGTGAGGCGCTTGTCGTCGGTGCCGGGTTGGGGGCGCTGCTGGCGGGCGGCGTGCAGGCGGGCGCGGGCCGAGTCGAGGCGGGCCCGCAGCGTTTCCTCCGGCTCACCCAGATCACGGGCCAGCGCGTCCAGCGGCGTCAGGATGTGCAGCACATTGCGTTTGCCTGCGTCGGGGCGGTGTGGGTCTTCAAAGTTGCCGGCGTCGGTCAGGTTGTAATAGCGCAGGATCAGGTCGGTTTCTGGCCCCTGACCCAGTACAGCCCGCACTTCTTCCGGCGTCCAGGTAAAGGTCAGTCCTTCCACGCCCCCGGTGTCAGCGTCCTGTGCGCTATAAAATCCCCCATCCGGAGCCAGCATTTCCCTTTCCAGATACTCCAGTGTGCCGCGTGCCAGCCGCGCAAATTCCTCATCTCCGCTGACCTGATAGGCCTGCAGCAGGGTGCGCGTCAGCTGGGCATTGTCGTACAGCATCTTCTCGAAGTGCGGAACCAGCCAGCGCTCATCCACGCTGTAACGGTGAAAGCCGCCGCCCAACTGGTCATGAATCCCGCCCCGGCCCATCATCCGCAGGGTCTGCAGGGCCATGTCGCGCCCACCGCTCTGGGCCAGCAAAAAATCGAGCGTCGTGGGAGCCGGAAATTTGGGCGAGCCGCCAAAACCGCCGTGCACGCTGTCAAAGGCCCGCCGCAGATTGTCTCCACCCTGCCTCAAGAAATCGGGCGTGAGCGTCCATTCTCCGCTTTCTGCCGCACGCGGGCGGCTCGCCTCGCGGATATGGTCGCCCAGAGCCTGCGCGTTGGCCAGCATTTTGTCTCGCTGGGTGGCCCAGGCGTTCGCGACGCTGCTCATGACACGCCCGAAGCTGGGCATGCCGTAGCGGTCCTGCGGCGGAAAATACGTGCCTGCATAAAAAGGCTCGGCACCGGGCGTCAGAAAGACGGTCATGGGCCAGCCGCCCTGCCCGGTCATGGCCTGTGTGGCGGCCATATACACGCCGTCTACGTCCGGGCGTTCCTCGCGGTCCACCTTGATGGGCACAAAATGCGCGTTCATAAAGGCCGCCGTGGCCTCATCCTCAAAGCTCTCGTGCGCCATCACGTGGCACCAGTGGCAGGTGGAATAGCCGATGCTGAGCAGGACGGGCACATCCCGTTCGCGCGCCTGTGCAAAGGCTTCTTCGCCCCACGGCTGCCAGTCCACCGGGTTGTCGGCATGTTGAAGCAGATACGGGCTGGATTCGGCGGCGAGGCGGTTCATGGCTTCAGGCTAAGGCCCATGGTCTGCCTGTGGATAGGGTAAACGTTAGGCAAGCGTAGACTTCCCACTCTTACCCCCTTCAAAAACCGTCACACTGTAGGCATATGGCACCGCACGACCCGGCTCTGACCTCAGAAGCAGCCCCTTTTGAAAATCCTGTCCGCGTCCGCGCGGGCTTTTCCTTAACCTTCGACGTGCCGTTTCCCACGCCCATGCTGTTTGTGGTGCAGCCGCAAGACCGTTTGGACGCCACCGGAACCCGCCAGCGCATCATTGATCAGCGTCCTCTTGGAGCGGCGCAGGGCATCCACACCTATATCGATTCTCACGGCAATACCGTCTGGCGGATGCTGGCGCAACCCGGAATCCTGACCATCGGCCATGATCTGATTGCCGAGATTACCCGCTACCCGGATCCTATTTTGCCTGCACTCCGCAAAATGCCGGTAGAAGAATTGCCCGACGAAACCATCGGCTACCTGCTTCCCAGCCGGTACGTAGACAGCGATCTGGTGAGTGCTGAAGCCTGGGACCGTTTCGGACATATCCAGGGCGGCTGGGCGCAGGTGCAGGCCATCAGCGATTATCTGCAGGACGAGTGCGTGTACGGCTACGGCAGCAACTCCTCGACGACGGCCAAGCAGGCGCTCGACAGCAAGCGGGCGGTGTGCCGCGACTTCGCGCATATGGGAGTGGCCTTTGCCCGCGCCCTGAATATCCCGGCCCGCTACGTGTGCGGTTACATGCCCGACATCGACATCGTGCCCGACCCCGTACCGATGGACTTTCATGCCTGGTTCGAGGCCTTTCTGGATGGACAGTGGCGCACCTTCGATGCCCGCCACAACAAGCCCCGTGCAGGCCGAGTGCTGATCGCCCAGGGCCGCGACGCCAGCGATGTGGCCTTTTCGACCACGTTCGGCAGTGCCCGCCTGACCCACATGAAGGTGTGGGCCGACGAAACCAGCCCCGAAACCACGCTGGACGATCTGCCCAGGCCCAGAATCTTCTAGTCCAGTTCTCCCGGTTGCGCCGAGTAAAGCAGGCTGTTGTCTGCTCCGCTCCCGCTCTGTCGTCAACAGTTGAGTCACCTGCCTCTCGTCCAGGCAGCTGGACAGGTGGTGTTGACGCGCCCTCCTGTTCCAAAAAGGTAAGGCCGACCCAAGCTAAGGCCAGCCTTCCAGGCGCACGGGCTTCACCCGGCCCGCTGTCTATTCAGTGCGCTGATACGATTAAGTTAACACGGTTACTGTCACAGCTGTGTCACAGCTGGGCGCAGAGTCAGCAGGCGTGTTTATACATCTTTTCTTCATTAAAGCAGGATCGGGGAGTAACCTGCTGTTCAACAAAGCCTGAAGTTCAGGCCGAGTTGCTGCTGGCCCGCGTCTGAAACACCATCACTTCACTGTGGGTGTCGAGCGGCCCACCGTGAAAGCTGCCTGTAACCCGTGGGGCTTCGAAGCCTGCGTAACGCAGCAGCCACTCCACCTCAAAGCGGGTGTAATAGCGCTGCGTCAGGGTGTAGTGCCGCCGCGTTAGCCGTCCGTCTGTATGGGTCGTATCGGCGTGATACTCGGTGGTGATGTGCTGGCGGGGTTTGTCGTGCCGCTGCACCAAAAAGACGTCGGTGCGCGAGCCGTCTGCGCCGTAAAAGGTTTCGCCTTCGTGCCGCACGGTGTTGGGTTTGCCGAAGCGGGGCACGTACAGGTCAAACACGAAGGCTCCACCCGGTGCCAGATGCGTGTGGATGTTGTGCAGCGCGGCCAATTGTTCGCCCGGCGTGTACAGGTGCATCAGCGCATTGAAGGGTGCGAGTGCCAGCCCGAAGCGTTCCTCCAGCCGGAAGGACTGCGCGTCGCCCTGCACGAAGTTCAGGCTCAGGCCATCTGCCGCTGCCCGCGCCCGCCCCCGCTCGATCATGCGTGCGCTGGGTTCTATGCCCGTGACCGCCACGCTGCGCCGTGCCAGAAACGCCGTGACCCGGCCTGTGCCCGCGCCGATTTCCAGTACCGGGCCGCCCGTTCGCTCGGCCACGCCCGCATAGAAGTGCAGGTCGTCACGGTAGATGTCGTATTGGTGGTCGTAGAGGTCGGCAAAATCGTCGTAGTTCACAGGGGACAGGGTAGGCGCTTTGGAGGAGAGGTGAACCGTGGAAGCCTGGGCTTTGATTCATTCGTATGGGGCTATTCCGTTCTACCCATGACATCCCGCCAAGTTCGCACCTTCGCTCCCGGCAATTCTCCCAGCGGCGTAGCCAACCAGCCAGCCTCCTGCATCTGCCGCAGCACTTCGGGCAGGGCGGGCATGGTCACGCGAGCGCCGGGGCCAGCGTCGTGCAGCACCAGCACCGCGCCAGGGTGAAGTTTGGCGAGGACTTGGGCGGGCAAGGTTTCGGGCGTCGCCCCCCGTTGCCAGTCGCCGCCCTCTGCGCTCCAGTGTGCGCCCGTGACTCCTGCTATGCGCTGCCCCAGCACCGTTGCCAGCGTGTACGCGCCGTGCGGCGGGCGATGAAAGCGGGCGGGCAACCCCGTGACCGCACTGACCCGGCGGGCGGCCCGGATGGGGTCAAGGAACGCCCCCCAGGGCGAACGAATCCAGGCGTGCACATGCCGCGCCGCGTGCGGTTCTACTTCATGGCCTTCCGCCAGAAGGCGGGCGATCAGGTCAGGGTGCACCTCGGCATTGGCCGCTATGACGAAGAAGGTGGCCCGCACATGGGCAGCTCTGAGTGCGTCCAGGACGGCAGGCGTGGTGGCTGGGTCTGGCCCGTCATCGAACGTCAGCGCAAAGGTTTTGTCTGCCCCCGATCCTTGCCGCACGATGCCCAGATTCAAACGCTGCACCAGCAGATAGGGCAACCCGATGTAGACGGCCCCAACAGCTCCCAACAGCCCAGCTGCCCGAATCCACACCCCGTTTTTGCCCTTCCCACTCACCACTGACCACTCACCACCAACGGTTTTGCCTGTT
>JAQBPF010000407.1 GCA_028287665.1 Deinococcus sp.
CTCCTTCGGAGGGTGAGTAGTGAGTGGGAAGGTCAAGGGCAAGAGTGAGTGCCAGTTGGTTTTCGGTTTTATCTTTTTTCACTGACTACTCACCACTGACGGTTTTCACTGCGCCAGCACCTCTTCCGTCTGCCGCGCAATACTCAGTTCCTCGTTCGTATTCACCACCAGCGCCGGAACGCCGCCTGCCGTGATCAGGCCAGATTGCCCGCGGACTGCGGCGGCGTTGGCGGCCTCGTCGACCTCAAAGCCCAGCACAGCCAGTCGCCGCAGGGTCGCTGCCCGGATGGTGGCGCTGTTTTCACCTATGCCGCCCGTGAAGACCAACCCGTCCAGGCGGCCCAGTGCCACCGCCATGCCTGCCACCGTTTTGGCGAGGCGATATACGAACACGTCTACGGCAAGGCGTGCGCCCGCGTGCCCACCCGCTGCCGCCGCTTCCAATTCGCGCATATCGGAGGCCAGATTGGACAGCCCCAGCAAGCCCGATTCGCGGTTCAGGGCCGCCGTGATTTCGCTGAGGGTCAGCCCCGTTTGCCGCGCCAGATAGTCGTGCAGGCCGGGATCTACGTCGCCGCTGCGGGTGCCCATGACCAAGCCTTCCAGCGGAGTCAGACCCATGCTGGTATCCACGCTGCGTCCGCCCTGCACGGCGCACACGCTGGAGCCGTTGCCCAGATGGGCGGTGACCAGATTCAATTCACCCAGTGGGCGGCCCAACATGGCGGCAGCTTCGGCAGCCACAAACGCATGGCTGGTGCCGTGAAAGCCGTATCTCCGCACGCCATGGCGGGTGTACCACACTTCGGGCACGGCGTAGCGGTAGGCCACATCGGGCATGGTCTGATGAAAGGCCGTATCGAACACCGCGACGTGTGGCACGCCGGGAAAGGCCGCCCGCGCCGCCTCGATGCCCGACAGGTTGGCCGGGTTATGCAGCGGCGCGAGCGGCACACAGGCCCGGATCGCGTCCAGCACTTGAGGCGTGATGCGGGCGGGGGCACTGAAACGTTCGCCGCCGTGCACGACGCGGTGGCCCACGGCCCGAATCTCGGAGCGCACACCCAGGGCGTCCAGTTCGGTCAGCAACACATCGAAGGCCTCTGCATAGGCTCCGCCCTTCAGCGCGTTCGTGGTGCGCTGCCCGCCCTGCTCCAGCCGCACCGACGCTTCGGGCGCACCCAGTCGCTCAGCCAGCCCCGACAGACGTACCTCACCCGACGCCGGATTCAGGAGGGCAAACTTGACACTACTTGACCCGCAATTCAGAACGAGCGTCCACATGAGTTCCATTGTGAGGCGTGAAGGCTGACTCGGAACTGTAAGGAAGAGGCAAGTGGTGCCTAGACCGTGGAGTGTGGGGAAAAGATCAACACTGCAGGTAAAGATCAACACCATAAATATAAGGTGGAATTCCGGCGGGAGTGCTCAGCGCACGCGCTCGACCTGCCGCACGTCCGGCTCTCCTTCTTTATGCAGCAGGCGCACAATCGGAGCGTCCGGGTAATCGCTATAGAAGGCCTCCCCCCACTCGATCACGCTGAGGCGGCTGCCCGCAATCAACTCTTCCAGATCCATTTCGTAGAGTTCGGCGGGGTGGCGGGTGCGGTAGGCATCGACGTGCAGCACCCGCCCCGTCGGAGTGGGGTAAGCGTTCATCAGGGCGTAGGTGGGGCTGGTCACGGGTTCGGTAAACCCCAGTGCGCTCACCAGCCCCTGTGTCAGCGTGGTTTTTCCCGCACCCAATTCGCCCTCCAGAAACAGCACAGACCCAGCAGGCAGAGCAGAAGCCAAGGCGGCACCAAAGGCCCATTGCTGCTCCTGGCCATACAGGAGGCCCGTTTCTCCGGCCCGCAGAGGCAGTTCCGTCATACAGAGGCCGCTGTTTCCAGGCCAATGCTGGCGTCCAGAACGCTGTCTGGTACGCCTGCCATCGCCTCGCGCACCACCTCTAACCCGGCTCCCGGCACATGCCCTTTTTCGCTGAGGGTGCGTTTCCAGTGTCGTGCTCCGCCCTGACCCGCGAACAACCCCAACGTGTGGCGCATGGAGCGGTTCAGCGGTTGCCCCTGCTGCACCTGCGCGGCAACGTAAGGCAAGAAGGCTTCAATGGCTTCACGGCGGGTGGGTGGAACGGCGGCCACTCCAAAGACATCGCGGTCAGCGGCGGCCAGAATGTAAGGATTTTGATAGGCGGCCCGGCCCACCATCGCGCCGTCTGCCCAGGCCAGGTGCGCCCGCGCGTCGTCCAGCGTCAGCACTCCCCCATTCAAAATAACCGTCAGCTGCGGAAAGTCGTCTTTCAGTTGCTGCACCAGTTCGTAGCGCAGGGGCGGAATCTCGCGGTTTTCCTTGGGAGACAGGCCACTCAGCCACGCTTTGCGGGCATGCACGATAAAGGTGTCGCAGCCCGCCCCAGCCACCGTAGACACAAAGCGCGTCAGGTGATCGTAGCTGTCCAGATCGTCTATGCCGATGCGGTGCTTGATGGTCACGGGCAAGACAGTTGCGCCGCGCATGGCCGCCACCGCGCGGGCGACCACGTTGGGTGTGGCCATCAGGCAGGCACCAAAAGACCCGTTCTGTACGCGGTCACTGGGACAGCCACAATTCAGATTAACCTCGTCATAGCCGTAGTCCTGCGCTATGCGGGCGCACTCTGCCAGTGCCAGCGGGTCGCTTCCCCCCAGTTGTAAGGCCACTGGATGTTCGGCAGCAGCAAATCCCAGATGACGTTGTCGGTCGCCGTGCAGGATCGCTCCTGTGGTCACCATTTCCGTGTACAGCAGCGTGCGGCGCGTCAGCGTGCGGTGAAACACGCGGCAATGCCGATCTGTCCAGTCCATCATCGGGGCCACAGACAGCGTATGCGGGGGCAGGGGCGAGGCAGCACTCATCAGCCGGTCAGTGTAATAGGAGTGAGGCAGAACAAAAGTGGGGCAGCCCAGCCAACCCACCGGATCTGTAGCATTTCACTCAATTGTAACCAGCGACACGCTCAATGCCGGATACCCCTATTGGGTGGAATTGTGACTGTCTTTTCATGAATAGTTCTCCAGAACGTCATTAAAGTTGAGGGTCATTCCCCGATATTATAGAATCAAACGGGATAGATACACTAGCGAAAGAAAGCGTAATGTAGATGCTTTCAATAATAAATTATCCATCTAGTTAGCGAATCTTAGGTACATAAAGCTACAGGTATGATCGAAAAATGATGACCACGAAGCCATCCCAATGCTCAGCTGTAAGCCGGACGTAAGAACTTTCTCACTAACGTGAATGGAGTTGCTGCCTCTAGTCAGGCGGTGTGCTGCACCGATTACCCGCCTTTTTCTCTCACGTTCTTTCACGCGAGGAGTTATTTATGAGAAGTTATTCCCCCCTCGTGCTTTTAACCGGCACGCTGCTGGCTAGCGTTGCGCTGGCCCAGGCAGCCAGCCCACTGACCCTCACCTTGGCTCAGGCTCTGGTGAAGGCTGTGACAGTTGACGGCAAAACCACCGAGCAGCTGAGCGCCAGCCCCAAAACCGTGCGCCCAGGCGATGTTCTGAGCCAGCTGGTTACAGCGCGCAATACGGGCGCCAAGGCGTTGACCAACGTAACGGTACGCCTGCCTGTGCCCAAAGGAACCACCTACCTGAAGCCCGAAACGGCCATGGATACGGCGCTGAGCAATGCTAAAGCCGAATATTCCGTGGACGGTGGCAAAACCTACGCTGCAGCCCCCCTCAAAAAGACCATTACGGTCCTGGAGAACGGCAAAAGCGTGAAGAAGGAAGTAGAGGTCAAGCCTGCCGAATACACTAACGTCCGCTGGATATTGCCCCGTATTAAGTCAGGCAAAGATTTGAAAGTCGGTTTCCGCGTTCAGGTTAACTAATCCCCACCAGAGCCAAGAATTACCTTCCTTGGCTCGCCTCCCCCACTTCCTAAACAC
>JAQBPF010000419.1 GCA_028287665.1 Deinococcus sp.
TCTTGCTGGTTTTACCTCCGCCGTTCAGCCACACGAACACTTTTCTGTGGACCAAGAGGATCAGCCCGGTACATAGGCCGATCCACTCTGGCATCATGGCCCCATGAACGTCTGGGGAACTGGCCCATTTGAAAACGATGCAGGCGCGGCCTTTGTGCAGGAAGTCGTGCAGGACGGCGAATTTGCGCTGGCCGAAGCCTTCGAGGTGGCCCTGGACCCCGATACGGTGTTCTTGGCTGCCGAGGAAGGCCACCGCGCCTACGCCGCCGCCGCTGTGCTGGCTGCCGTGCTGGGCGGCGAAACGGCGGGAATGACCGACGCGGGCCTGCGTTCATGGGTGCAAAACGCCGATCAATCCGACTTGGCCGCCCTGCAAGACATAGCCCGCGACGCCCTGGAGCGGATTGTCGGCCCAGACAGCGAATTGCCCGATCTGTGGGAGGACACCGCCGACGCCGAAGCGTGGCAGGCCGAAATTGAACGCTTGCAAGGCGTATTGGAGTAGGGGAGATGGGGCGGGCAGTTGCAGAGTCTTGGTTGTCCAATGCCTGGAGTTCTGTTCAAGATCAGTCTCACCCCCAGTTGCGTTCGCAAATCAGCCGTTGTGAACGCGAGACAGGCTGGACACTTGCCCGTTGGTCAGCCACCCCAACCGACGAAAACTTGATTGTTTTTACTCTCCAAGCGCCACACAGAGGACTGCGGGTCGAACTCCGTTTTCATTGGCCTGTTCCCGTTGTGGGGTGTGTGAGTGCTGATGCTCTGGACGCCAGTTTGGATGAATGGGCCTCAAGTTGGGTGGCTTGGGGGCATGAGTACATCAATCCCGCGCCGCTGGTTGCCTGGTGGCAGGCGGCGGGTTGGATTGTCCCAGATGCCGCTTGGCTCAACGGTCAGCCCAATTCTGAGGATTTAGCCCTGTTGAATATGGACAACGATGCGACACGCAAAAGCTGGCGCTCTCGTTCACGGGGAGACTGCATCTTCTTTGATTTTGAGAATTAATACCGTCTAGTTACTGATTGGCTAGAACCGTAACTCCAGTCCCAAGCCGCCGCCGATCTGCCCGGTGGTGTTGGCACGCACAAAGGCCCGCCATCCCGCTGGCCCCAGCAACGGCCCGCGCAACCCTGCTTCCGCGTAGCCTGCGGTCAGGTTTTCCTGTGCCGGACGGTTGAGCAGTTCTGCGCCCACGGTGCCAAAGGCGTCCACCCGTGTCAGCGGCAGGTTCATGTCGCGGAGGGTCAGGCCCGCTGCGTAGCGCCGAACGTCGGTATTCCAGCCCTGCTCGGCGCTGCCTTCTATGCCCAATGTGCCAATAAACGGTACGCGCAGCACCGAGACGCCTGCGTGGACGCCGTATCCGGCGGTATTGGCATTGGCTCCGGCCCAGAGCGCAGCGGCGCTGGCCGGGGCAGACAGGGCGGAGAGGGTCAGCAGAGGAAGGAAAATACGGCGCATGCAGACAGCTTAAGCGGGCGGCATGAGAGCCATTCCGCACGCCGTCAAACCAGCCAATGCCGCGCCTAGCCGTTCAGCCGCACCTCGGCCACTTTTGCCAGCAGCCGGAAAGTCTGAAACAGGTGATAGGCGTCGGGGCTTTGCCAGGCCACCGTGACCGCATCTACCCGCATGCTGCCGGGCACACGCTCGCACTGATCGGCGCGGGCCTGATGGTCAAAACTCAGCTGTACCTGCGCGGGCCAGCGCGTGGTGTACGGCGTGGCCTGCGCTGCCGCCCGCACGCCTGCCTCGGCTCCGGCCCGAATCCGGCGCTGGGCCTCGGCGGGATGCAGGTGCACGGCGGCAAAGGTACTCAGGCCCTCTTTGACGGCCACGCCCACCACCTGTTCTCCCAGTTCCGCCTGAATCTCGGCAATGGCCACGTCGTCTCCGGCGGCGAACACCACGGGCACGCCATATTGTCCGGCCAGCAGCGCATTCAGGCCGTATTCACCCGTAGAGAGGCCATTGATTCTGACATCGCGGATAAAGCCGTTCCAGGTGTGCGCCAGCGGGCCGCGTGGCGTGCCTGCGCGGGCGTGGTAGCCCACAAACAGCAGCGCTGCCGTGTCCGGTTCCTGCACGCCCTGCACCATGCTCAGGGGTTTGTCGTTGCCACTCGTAAAAGTCAGGCCGGGTACGTCGGGGAGCAGTTCGGGCAGCAGATTCCGCATCGTGTCGTGGCTGTCGTTGATCAGGACTTCGGTGGCCCCGCCCGCAAAAGCGCCCTCGGCGGCGGCCACCGCTTCCCGCGTCATCCGTTCGCGGGCCGCCTGATATTCGGTACCGTTGACCAGTCCGCCAAATTCCGGGGGGCTGACCTGCACCCAACTGGCTACGCCGCACACGCCTTCCATGTCCACACTGATCACAACTTTCATGCCCAGAGCCTAGAGTGTTTGGGCCAGAGAAACCGCTGATCGTGGGTCTGATTCACGCAAGCGTCTGAACGGGGACTGTCGTTCACGTCTGGTAGGGGAGTTTGGACATTTGGGATAGACATAGAGCTATCTGAAGCAGGGTTGGGAAGCGTCGTCGGTCTGCGGAGTAGCCAAAGAGTCAGAAGTGGGGAGTATGCCGCCTTGCTTTGCTGCAGCGCGGGCGTGAGTTCAGTTCCCAAAGCGTCGGCCCCGGCGTGCTACCCTCATTCGTTATGAGTCGAGTGGCCCTGAAATCTGCCCGTGAAATCGAAGCCATGCGCCGTGCGGGGGCGCTGGTGGCCGATACGTTCCGGGTGCTTGACCCCTTTGTTAAACCCGGTGTGACGCTGGCCGAACTGGACCGTATTGCTGAAGAACACATCCGCAAGGGCGGCGCGGTTCCGGCTTATCTGGGCTACGGCCCCAAAACCAACCCCTTTCCGGGCACCATCTGCGCCAGCGTCAATGAGGTCATCTGCCACGGCATTCCCGACGGGCGCGTGCTGGAGGAGGGCGACATCATCGGCGTGGACATCGGCGTGCTGATGAACGGCGTGTACGGCGACGCCTGCTATACCTACACGGTGGGCAAGGTCAGCGCAGAGGTTCAGGGCCTCGTAGACACTACCCGTGAAGCCCTCGCTGCTGGATTGGAAGTGGTGCGTCCGAATGCCCGTACAGGCGACATCGGCCACGCCATCCAGACCCTCGCGGAAGGCCGAGGCTACGGCGTGGTGCGCGAATACACCGGGCACGGCATCGGCAAACGCCTGCATGAAGAACCCACCATCTACCACCACGGCGCACGGTATACGGGCCTGAAACTGCAACCCGGCATGGTCTTTACCATCGAACCAATGATCAATCTGGGCCGCCCCGAAACCCGCCTGCTGGCCGACGGCTGGACGGTCATCACTGCCGACAAGAAACCCAGCGCCCAGTTCGAGCATACGTTGGTGGTCACGGCGAAGGGACACGAAATTCTGACGCTGTGACAGAACCAAAATCTATAGTTGTTCCCGATTTGCACGGTTGCCCGCAGTTTTTGGAATGGGTGCTGGAGACTTTTGTCAACCGTTCGTTGATTTTCCTGGGCGACCTGATTCACCGGGGGCCAGATTCCCGCTTTACGCTCCTGCGGGCGCTAGAACTGGCCGAGGAAGGCCGCGCCGTATTGCTGTGGGGCAATCACGAGCACTGGGCGTACACAGAAACAATCAACCTGTCAGAAGCAGAGTGTGTCCGCTGGTTTCAGACCGAGGGCCGGGAGTTGCTGCAAGCCTACGGGGGCAAGCCTTCTGCAGTAGCGGAGGTGAGGGTTGATCTTGCGCGGTTTGCTCAAGTCGCCAAGCCGTATCACGTCGAGGGGAAGATGATGTGTGCCCATGCTTCCCGCCCAAGCCTGGGTCTGACACTGGAAGATGTGCTGGACAACGGCTATTTATCGGACAGACCAGCACTGGGACTCCACCCTTTACCCATCCAGTTTTTCCCAGAACTGACCTATTCTGTGCATGGACATACGGTGGTGGCTGCGCCTGTGATTGATTTGGCTGGGGAAGGCGTGGTCTACATAGATTTGGGCAGTTCAAAGACGAGCCGGTTTTGTGTGTGGGATGCGGAACTGCAAAGAGTGTTCTTTTATAACGAAGACGAATTCTAAGAGACTTGCTCTGCTCAGCCCCCTGACCATCCCCCGCCCCGCAGGCCTTACAATTCCCTGCGTATGGGACGTCTTTCTATGCAGGTTTCCCCGCAGCTCCTCCGGCAGCTCCGCTGCTCCGCACTGAGGGCACGCCCATAAGCGCCCCCACTTTCAAGGGCCGCCGCACACGCGAACTGTCGGCAGATGCAGCAGTCAGCGTCGTGGACGTATTCAAGAGCTTCCGCAACGCGCAGGGCGGAGAAACGCGGGTGCTGGACGACATCGACCTCGATATTCGCAAGGGCGAGTTTTTCAGTCTGCTGGGGCCGAGTGGCTGCGGCAAAACCACCCTGCTGCGAATTCTGGCGGGCTTCGAGCAACCCGACGCAGGCGCAGTACTGATCGGTGGGCGCGACATGACGGGTGTGCCGCCGAACCTTCGCCCCGTCAACACCGTATTTCAGAGCTACGCCCTGTTTCCGCACCTCAGCGTGTACGACAACGTGGCCTTTGGACTGCGGCAAAAAGGTGTCAGTGGAGCGGCCCTGCGTGACCGGGTGGGCCGGGCCATGGAAACCGTGCGGATCGGAGATTTCGGCACGCGCAAGCCCGATAATCTGTCGGGTGGGC
>JAQBPF010000430.1 GCA_028287665.1 Deinococcus sp.
TTTTGATCACTCCATTCTCCGTCCTGCTCGGTGAAATTCACTCGCTTCGCTCGGTCATTATGATGACAAATGCTTTAGTTAATAACGGCAGAACTAAAAAAGCTGGGGGCCGGGGCTCACAACCCCGTCCCCCAGCTCAAGACTGCTGTCGAGGCGCTAAATTTGCCCCAGCAGACGCCGCACCGCGAACCGGATTCGGCCCAGGCTGGCTACATCGTCAAAGGCGGCCAGCAAAATCTGGTCGCCTACGGGGGTCAGCAGGACTGGCCCGCCTTCCACATCCAGCAACAGGTCGTTCCATTCACCGCTGCCCTGCGTGGCCTGCAGGCTGGACATCACGGCTCGGCCCGCAGCCACCAGGTTCAGATCAGCATCGACCTGAGGACCACGCGGCCCCACGGCAGTCACGATCTCGCCCTGAAGATTGATCAGGAGGGCGTGCCGGACACCGCGCGTTTCCATCAGCGCCTCGATCATGCGTCATCCACCTTGGGCAAATCTGTCAGGTCCAGTGCCAGTCGGGCCAGAGCCTGCTGGGCAGCGCGGGTATCGGTGCCGCGCAACATGGCTGCGCCCAGCACGAATTCACCGCTGGCCAGGGCCACCACTTCAACCCGCTCACTGGTAAAGGCCAGACGGGTGACTTCTCCAGCCCCCAGTCGGCGGCCTGTGCGGTCAAGGCTGGTCCGCAACGAGGCCAGTTCGGCGGCGAGGGCGTCGCCTGCCTCGCCGTACATTTCTATGGGCAGACCGTCTGGGCCAACCAGAGCGCTGGCCACCACACCGGGGATGGCGTGCAGGGGTTCAAGTTTCACAGGTGAGTCTCCAGTTTCCGGGCAGTGTCCCGGCCATACAGCCGCGCCTGACCCAGGTTGCTGCGGCCATCGAGGGCCAGCAGCAAAAAGAAATCGGCATTGATGGGATGCAGGTACACGCTGAGGCGTTCGCCGCGCAGGTACAGTTCGCGGGTCTGGCCTCCATTCAGGGTTTGGCTATAGGCGGCGCTGGCCGTGCGGAGCAGCCCGGCGTGTTCGGCCACCAGCAGGTTCAGGTCGGCGGTGGTGGCAGTGTGCCCTTCGACCAGCAGTCCGTCCAGGCCGCCAATGGCCGCTGCCCACGCGCCGTCTACGTCGGCCACAAGTTGCGAGAGGTGATTCAGCATCTGCGGGCCATGATATGCCTGAAATGACGCGGAGCGAGGCGAAACCTCACACGGCGGGGGGAGAACACAGGCCCGGCGGGGGTGGTCGGGGGGATGAGGGCGGCCTGCTGCCTCACGATTTGCGGCCCTGCGCGAGGTTGTTTGCCTGGACTCCACCTCAATCGTGTCTTGATCGAAGCCGGACTGGCGCAGTGTTGGCCGCCCACCTGACGGCCTTTCGTCATCAATTGACCTCCAGTCAAGATTCATAAACTCACAACAAATGTGGCGATGTATCCATTTCTGTGTTAGCCTCTGTTTGTCTTAAATCTTACGTAGCGCTCCGGATCACTTCGGTTTGCCCCTTGAACACCACGCTGACACCACGCTTTTGCAATGTGGAGTTCAGTGGTCAGCACTGACCGTCAACAACTCCGGTGTGTGGCAGGAGCAGTTCAGAGCTGGCCACCCTACACGTCGCAACTGACCCGGACGCCTGCTTCGGAGCCTCACCACCGCCTCGCCCCTCATTCTCAGGAGGTTTTGTAATGCATCAGACCAAGCCCCAGTCTTCTTCAAAACAGCGTTCTCTGCGTTCCCGTGCTACCTGGCCCATGCTGGGTCTCGTCGGCCTGCTGTCGGCCTGCGACACCATCAAGCCCCCAGACAAGACCCTGAAGCTGACTTACAGCAATCCCCTGACGATTCAAAAGGCCGACGGGACCAAGGTGGAATCCTGCGCCGACCCATCCATCATTCAGTCGCGCACGCCCGGCGACACCAACTGGTATCTGTACTGCACCACCGATCCGCACAACACCGCCGATGTGGATGCCCAGAACAACCTGAACTTTCACCTGATCAGCATGGCCAAGTCCGCCGATCTGGTGAAGTGGACCTACATCGGTGACGCCTTTGCCGCCAAACCCGGCTGGGTGAAAGACGACGCGGGTCTGTGGGCCCCCGACATCGAGTATCTGAACGGCAAGTATTACCTGTACTACACGGCCAGCGACACCAAAGCAGGTGGCAGCGCGATTGGTGTGGCCACCAGCGATTCACCCGCTGGCCCCTGGACCGACAGCGGCACGCCCGTGGTGGAACCGCAGGGCCCGCCCGGAGGCAATCCCAACGACCGCCGCTGGGTATTCGATTCCGAGGTCATCACTGATGACGCAGGCCAGGGCTGGATGTATTACGGCAGCTACTTTGGCGGAATTTCTGTGCGGCAGCTCAGTGCCGATGGCCTGAAAACCAACGCCACCACCCAAAAAGAGGTGGCGATAGATAACCGCTATGAGGGCGCTCAGGTGGTCAGGCACGGCGGGTTTTATTACCTGATGGCTTCGGCGGCCAACTGCTGCAACGGCCCCCTCACGGGCTACAGCATTTTTGCGGGCCGCTCGGCCTCTCCGACTGGGCCATTTGTAGACAAGGAAGGCGTCTCGCTGCTCGATACCCGCGTGGGCGGCACCCCGGTGATCAGCATGAACGGCAACCGCTGGGTCGGCCCTGGCCACAACGCAGTCTTTACCGACGCGGGCGGCCAGGACTGGACGGTGTACCACGCCATCAACGAAAACGATCCCTACTTCACTCCCGGCGGCGTCAACAAGCGCCCCGTGCTGCTGGATCCGCTGGACTGGGTGGACGAATGGCCCACCGTGCGGGCAGGCAACTGGGCCTCTGACGGCGTGATGCCCGCGCCCGCCGCCCAGGCCGGACAACTGAGCGCCTACGTGCCCAGCCCCCCCAAACCCGACGTCTTGGGCAACACCCTCAGCGCCTACAACGAAGACTTTGGCGGCGCTGCCCTTGACCCCCGCTGGACCTGGGTTCGCCCGCCCGCCGCCGCAGAAGCCGGGCTGGAAAACGGTGTCTTCCGCTTTGCCACACAGGCCGCCGACCTGTTTGAGAACAGCAACAATGCCTCGGTGCTGACCGAAAATGCGCCTGCTGGCGACTACGCCGTGGAGATCAAGCTGCAAAGCGACCTGCCCGACGAGGGCTGCTGCTTCAACTACGCGCAGGGCGGCCTCCTGATTTACGGCGGCGACGACAACTTTGTGAAACTGGGCGTGGTATCGATCTGGAATACCCGGCAGATCGAGTTTGCCAAGGAGCAGGGCCCCGTGGCCGACAAATTCCCCCGCTACGGCAACACCGTGCTGTCGGCACCGGGCCGCGAAACGTGGCTGAGAATCGTGCGCCGGGCCAGTGCCACTGCCGGAGCGGGCGAAACCTACACCGCCTATTCCAGCCGTGACGGCATCAACTGGACGAAGGGCGGCACCTGGGCCCACACACTCGGACAGGCCAAGATCGGACTGTTCTCTATGGGCGGCAGCGGCTTTACCAACCGCTTCGACAGCGTGCGGGTGTACAGCCTGAAGTAAAGATCACGTATTCCCCTCTTCCTTGCCCCCGGCCCAGTGCTGGGGGTCTTTTTTGCCTGTCTGCACCCTTTGTTGCCCGCCTCCCCCTGCCCCCGGCCCGCTCCTGCTAGCCTGCACCCCGTATGGCAACGGTGGCAGAACTGCGCGACAAACTCAGGCGGCCACTGCTGGCAGAGCGGGCCAGTGGGCATCAGAACAGAATTGTGGCGGGCGGCGTGGAAAAGCTGCTGGCGTCGCCGTTGGGCAATCCTTTTCCGGGCGTGCGGGAGGCGCTGAAGGGCTACGGCGAATTGGACGAAGTTGGACGCGCTGCCGCCCTGAATGCCGCCCTGAACGTATTGGACGGCCAGGACGCCGCCGCCAAAGCGCCCAGAACGCCCCGTGCCCCGGCCCGTGTTGCCGTGCCCACCGCCGCCCCCGGCGAACGCCTGCCACCCGACGCTGATCTGGCCCGCCTGGACACTGGCCCCGGCGGCACGCGCAAGCTGAATTCGTTGGGCCTGCACAACCTGCGCGATGTGCTGCACGCCTACCCACACCGCCACGAAGACCGCCGCGCCCTGCCCGACCTGTCAGAAGTGGAGGAAGGCCAGAAGGTGACGGTGGAGGGCACGGTGGTGGCCAAATCGCGCCGCAGCCCCAAACCGGGCATGCTGATTCTGGAAGTGACGCTGGAAACCCCGGCGGGCGGGCGCGTGAAGGCCACCTGGTTCAATCAGCCGTGGATGGAACGCCAACTGCGCGTGGGGGCGAGGCTGGTGCTCACAGGCCGCGTGAAGAAATTTGGGCGCAGCGTTCAGATTGGCGTGGAGCATCTGGAAACGGTGGAAGACGCCAAAGGGAGCCTCAGCACAGGCCGGATCGTGGGCGTGTACGACTCCAAAGACGGCATCAGTCAGGAGTTTTTGCGCCGCGCCGCACACCGGGCGCTGGAAGCCGTGCCGCTGGACGATTATCTGCCCGCGCACTGGCGACAGAAATACGGCCTGACCGACCTGTCGGACGCGCTGTGGGGC
>JAQBPF010000455.1 GCA_028287665.1 Deinococcus sp.
ATCGATTCTGGGCAGTCCTAGACTAAAGGCCATCAGACCACCCACAAGAATGGCTCCAATCAACAGGTACCAGCGCTTAACAAGGGACACACGGACGCACGAGACCAGGTACGTTTTGCGTTCTTGAGGACGCATGGTCAAGGAAGATGGATTGTTCACAGTTGCCTCCAGCGGTAATTGTAACGAATCCAGTCAATACTTAGGCACTTTTTGATTTTAATGTCATGGACGGTTTACCAGCAAATAAGGCACAAAAACAAGCATACTCAGGGTCATCAAAGGGTAATCTTGAAAGGATTGTGGCTCTTTTTAGCCGTAATTCACAGAGGCTTCCGCTTTTCTTCCGGCCTACAACTCTGACGACTATGGTCCAGAACCGCTTACCTGCACGGCACTTCTGACCTTTTCTTCAGCAGATCGCTGCCTGTATCAGACCAACGCAGGGTCCAGGGAGCAACCAACATGAAGGGCGACCACTCTTGCATGGCCGCCCTTCATCTTTGCTTCTCACACTTGACCGAGAGAACTTACCCAGTCTGTCCAAACTGCATTCTGAAGACGAATTTGGTGACATCGTTCTTCAGGTTGTCGATCATCTCGTTGAACATGTTGGTGGCTTCAAACTTGTATTCGGTAAAAGGATCGCGCTGGCCGTAGCCACGCAGGCCGATGCCCTGGCGCAGCACATCCATGCCGTGCAGATGCTCCTTCCAGTGCTGATCCACGACCTGAAGCAGCACGTAGCGGCTGAGGCTATTGAGCATGGTGGGTCCGAGTTCTTCCTTGCGGGCATCGAAGGCGTCGGCCACAGCGGTCAGCAGGCGCTCCTGTGCTTCGGCGGGCGACACCGATTTCAGGGCGGCAAAATCAAAGCCTTCCAGCTGGGGCACGGCGTCCACCACGGCTGTTTGCAGGCCCTCGATGTCCCATGCTTCGGGGTTCTGATCGGCGGGGGCGTGGGTCGCCAACTGCAGATCCACAAAGTCGGCAATCATGCCTTCGGTGCTTTCCTCGACGGCCTCGTCTGGCCCCAGCAACACTTCGCGGCGCTGACCATAGATGGTGTCGCGCTGCACGCTCATCACGTTGTCGAACTCCAGCAGCTGCTTGCGCGTGCTGAAGTTGCGGTCTTCCACGCGGGCCTGCGCCTTCTCGATGGCCCCCGTGACCATTTTGGCCTCGATGGGCTGGCTGTCATCCATGCCGAGGCGGTCCATCATGGCGACCACGCGGTCGTTGGCAAACAGGCGCATCAGATCGTCCTCAAAGCTGACATAGAAGCGGCTGCTGCCGGGGTCACCCTGACGGCCTGCGCGTCCGCGCAACTGGTTGTCAATGCGGCGCGATTCGTGGCGCTCGGTGCCGATGATGTGCAGGCCACCAATTTCTTGCACGCGGCTGTGGTCGGCAATCGTATCGAGTTCCAGTTGCTGCGCCTGGGCAATAAATTCAGGCGTGACACCGGGAATCAGCAGGCCCAGTTCGGTGGCGGCGGGGTCCTGGCGGCTGATGGCCTTGATGAAGTTCTCGGCTTCGGGGGCAAAACGGCTGATGGCGAAATTCTGCTCGATGGCCTCGCCCAGCAGGAATTCGCTGTCGCCGCCCAGCTTGATATCGGTGCCGCGTCCGGCCATGTTGGTGGCAATCGTGACCGTGCCGCTGCGTCCGGCCTGGGCCACGATGCTGGCTTCCTGCGCCTCGAATTTGGCGTTCAGAACGGTGTGCGGAATGTTGGCGGCCTTCAGCAGATCGCTGAGCTGCTCGCTGGTGACGATGCTGGCCGTACCGATCAGCACCGGGCGGCCCGTGGCGTGCATCTCCACGACTTCCTGCACCACCGCGTTGTATTTGCCGATGCGCGAGCGGTACACCAAGTCTTCGGCATCTTTACGCAAGATGGCCTTGTTGGTTGGCACAACCAGCACGTCGCTGCCGTAGATGTCGAGGAATTCCTTCTCCTCGGTTTTGGCGGTGCCCGTCATCCCTGCGAACTTGTTGTACAGCCGGAAAAAGTTCTGATAGGTGATGGTCGCCAGGGTCTGGTTCTCATTCTCGATCTTGACGTTTTCCTTGGCTTCGATGGCCTGATGCAGCCCTTCGCCGTAACGCCGTCCGGGCATCGAACGGCCCGTGAACTCATCCACGATCAGTACTTCGCCTTCCGCGTTCACCATGTAGTCTTTTTCGCGGTGGTACAGCTCTTTGGCGCGGATCGCCTGCGTGATCATGTGCGCCTTGTCCATGTTTTCGGGGCTGTACAGGTCAGGAATACTCAGCAATCTCTCGATCTTGCCGATTCCTGCCTCCGTGATGTGCACCTGCTTGCCCTTCTCGTCGATGGTGTAGTCGCCCGTGGGTTCGGCGCGTTTGCCAGGTTCGGCGGGTTCGCCCTTTTGCAGGCGGCGAATCAGCTTGGCGTACACGTAATACAGGTCGGTGGCTTTTTCGGCAGCCCCCGAGATGATCAGCGGCGTGCGGGCCTCATCGATCAGAATGCTGTCCACTTCATCGACGATGGCAAAGTGCAGGGGCGTATCGGCACGCAGGGCCAGGGCGTCGCGGCTCTGGGCCATGTTGTCGCGCAGATAATCGAAGCCCAGCTCGGAGTTGGTGACGTAGGTGATGTCGCAGGCGTAGGCGGCCTGCTTTTGCGCGGGCTGGAGTTCGCGGTTGGCAAGGCCCACGGTGAGGCCCAGCGTGCGGTACAGCAGACCCATTTCTTCCATGCCGACCCGCGCCAGATAGTCGTTGACGGTGACGAGGTGGCAGCCTTTGCCTTCCAGTGCGTTGAGGGCCAGGGCCAGGGTGGCCACCAGCGTTTTGCCTTCGCCGGTACGCATCTCGGCAATACGGCCCTGGTGGAGGGCCGCGCCGCCGATCAGCTGCACGTCGTAGTGGCGCTTGCCGATAGAGCGGCGGCCTGCCTCGCGGATCAGGGCAAAGGCCGGAATCATGACGTCGTCTACAGACTCCCCGCCCTCCTGCACACGCTTCCGAAGAGCCATAAAGGCCTCGGCGAGATTCTCGACTTTCATCGTTTCTTCTTCCAGCGCGTTGACCGGCTGCACCACCGTTTTGATGATGCGCTGTACGTCGCGCTGGTTGTTATCGAATACTTTGTTCAGGACACGGAACATGACGCCTTCCAGTATACGCCCACGCCACCTGACCGGAGCGCCTGATTTCAGTGAGATGCGCGTAAGCAACTTGAGTCGGGCAGGCTCAGGAATGGGGGTGGGGTGGGTGGACGGTGGAGTGTAGACCATGAACCAGGAGGCAGGGCGGCTGAGGGTTCAGGGCCGAAGAAGCCAGGAACGGCTTTCAAAAGCCAACACAAAGCCCCCGCGCAGAGGCAGGGGCTGGGAATGGAGGCTGAGACTCAGTTGTCCAACACTCAGTTGGTCTTGGTCAACTTGAGCTGGTACTTGTTGAAGGGGCTGTCGTCGTTCTGACCACTGGA
>JAQBPF010000456.1 GCA_028287665.1 Deinococcus sp.
CCGGCTGCCGATCAGGTGCGGCAGGGTGGCGCGGGCGGTCAGGGCGGCTCCCAGCACCTTGGTCAGAATCATGTCG
This sequence comes from Deinococcus sp., assembly GCA_028287665.1. Classification (GTDB taxonomy): domain Bacteria; phylum Deinococcota; class Deinococci; order Deinococcales; family Deinococcaceae; genus Deinococcus. The sequence continues at coordinate 77 of JAQBPF010000456.1, forward strand.
CGCCATTCGTCGGGCGTGGGGGCGCCTGTGGCGTATCGGGGCTCACCAGCCGTAAATCCTGCGTTGGCCAGCGCCGCGTCCAGCCGCCCAAAGCGTTCCAGTGTGGCTGCCACCGCCTGCTCCAGATCGGGCCACTGGGTCACGTCGGCGCGGAGGGCAATAGCCTAGTCTGCGCCCAGTTCGGCGGCCAAGGCCTGCAACTTGTCTTCGCTGCGGGCCAGCAATGCCACGCGCCAGCCCGCCTGCATCGCCTGCCGCGCTGTGGCCGCGCCGATGCCGGTACTTGCGCCTGTAATCAAAAGAACTTTGCCCGCCGAAGTTGCTGCTGTCCTGTGCCGAGACTACTCCTATACGTATGAAAGTTCACAGATTCGCCTTAAAAAACGCCACGCTGCGTCTGAGGGCCGTAGACAAATTCTGGCTCAGGTTGTGGTTGTCGCCCTCGTAGCGGTAGGCCTCCACCCCCTGTCCAGCGGCCCGCAGATCGTTGGCCAGGGCTTTCTGAAACGAGTAGGGCACCTCGGCGTCGTTGGTGCCGTGATGAAGTTGAATGGGCCTGCCCTTCAGGTCGCGCAGCAGGGCATTGGGGCTCAGGGCCCGCAGGTAGCGGCGATTCAGTCGGTCAAGGGTGGGTTTTGGGCCACAGGCAGGTGGGTTCCAATCGGTGGCCAATACGTCGTAACTGGCCACCACGCCTGCCCATAACGACGCAGCTTTTAGGCTGTCATCGATCAGCATGGCCCGCAGGCTCAGTTGCCCGCCCATCGAGTGCCCCCACAGTCCCAGCCGCGCCGGATTCACACGCGGGTCGGCCTTCAGGCTGGCAGCAGCGTTCAGCACGTCTACGGTGTAGCCGGGATCGTTGTACCCGCCCAACGCCTCACCCTGGCTGCTGCCGTGCCCCCGGTAATCACTTTTCAGGGTCACGAATCCGGCTCTGGCAAAAGCGTCCTGGTAGGCCACGTAGCGTTCGGTGGTGCGGTATTCGGCAGGTGGAATATACCCGTGATTGAACACGATGGCGGGCCACCCTCCTGTGGGCGGCGCACCGTTGGGTACGGTCAGCAACGCATTGATTCGCAGGCCGTCCGACTGGTAGCTCACCACCTGCCGGGAATAGTTCACGCCTGCCCGCAAGGTATCGCGCACGGTGAGGGCGCTGCCGGGGTACTGCCGCGCGCGGAGGGCCTGCACGCTGATGGGTTGCCGCGCCACCAGTGCTCTCAGGGCCGCGTCGGTCAGGCTGCCGTCTGGGGCAGGTCTGGTGGGGACAGAGGAACCGGGAGTGCTGTTCTCGACGGGTGGCCTTTGCGGCAATTCAAACGGCAGATTCTCCGGCTGAGTGACCGCTATCCAGCCCGCGCCTGCCACCAGCACCAGCAGCCCCAGTTGCACCAGACGCCGCATCAGGGTTACAGATTGGCCTTAAAGAAGGCCACGCTGCGGCTGAGGGCAGTCGACAGGTTCCGGCTGAGGTTGTGGTTGTCGCCGGGATACACGTAGCTCTGCACCGGCTTGCCTGCCGCCTTCATCTGGGCGGTGAGGCTGGTATGGAAGGCCACAGGCACGTCCTCGTCTGCCGTGCCGATATGCAGCTGAATGGGGCCGCCGAGGTTGCGCAGATATGAATTGGCCGCCAGCGTGTTCCAGAAGGTGGGATTGGCCTTCGGCGTCCCGTACTTGGCCACCGCTTTCTGCCGCAGCGCCAGCACCGATTTGGGAATAGAGGCCGGAACCGGGCTGCGCCACTCGTTGATGATCTGATCGTAGTCGCCCACCACGCCCGCCCAGATCACGCCCGCCCTGATCTGACGGTCTATGACCATCGCCCGCAGGGTCAGAAAGCCGCCCATCGAGTGGCCCCACATGCCGATTCGGGCCGGATTCACACGCTTGTCGGCCTTCAGACTCGCCAGCGCATTCATCACGTCGTTGGTGTAGTCGGGGGCAAAGTAGCCGCCCAGCGCCTCACCCTGGCTGCTGCCGTGCCCCCGGTAATCACTTTTCAGCGTGATGAACCCGGCGCGGGCAAAGGCGTCCTGATAGGCCACGTAGCGCTCGGTGGTGCGGTACTGGGCAGGCGGAATATAGCCGTGATTAAACACGATGGTTGGCCAGCCTCCTTTGGGCGGCGTGCCGTTGGGCACGGTCAGCAGCGCATTGATTCGCAATCCGTCCGATTGGTAGCTCACCACCTGTCGGGAGTAATTCGCGCCTGCTTGCAGATTCTGCTGCACGGTCAGAGGGCTGCCCACAAAGGTTTTCTTGCGGGCCGTAGGAATACTCATCTGAGCCGCGTCCAACTTGGCCAGTGCCGCTGCCGACTGCGCTCCTGCCTCCGGGAAAGCCAGGGCTGCCATCACGATTAATCCCATCCCGCACCGCTTGACTGTCATGCCTGCACCCTAACGGCAGAGCGCGGCCAACACGGGGCGGAAGGCCACCGAGGCAGCCTGAGCAAGCCTTGAGGTTGTCCTCAAAGGAGTCTCAGGCTGGCTGGAACAGAAGTCAGTGGGCGGCGGCCAGAGCCCGAACCATGTCGTCCTGAATGCTCCGCAGGGTCAGGATCGGCGTGGTTTCAGGCCCATTCATCAGGATAGAAAAGGCAAGCGTTTTGCCGCTCCTGGCCGTTAGATATCCAGCCAACGC
>JAQBPF010000460.1 GCA_028287665.1 Deinococcus sp.
GGACCCTGCCGACGCTGACGGCCCGTGGACGACCCGCCGCAGAGGGCCGGAGCTGGTGGAGAGGGCTGTGGAGTGTGCCCCTGCTCGGCACGCTGTCTGTGGCCCTGGCTGCTCCTGACCTTCAGGGGGCGTCGGTGTGCCTGAGTCCCATGCTGACGGTACTGGTGGGCAGCGAGAACGACATGAAGCTGGCGGGCCTGGCCGACCGCGCTTACGCCGAAACCCGGACTCTGCTGCGGGCGGCAGGCGTCGCCTATCACGAGGATCAGCTGTGCAAGCGGGCGAGCGCCAGCCTGACCCTCTCCCTCAGCGTGAGGCCCATGCGGGGCAGCTCGGCCCTCGAAACGCAGGTGTCGGCCCACGTGGATGACGGGTCCACGGCGCAGCCGAATTCCTGGCTCAACAGCGGCGGGCTGCGGTGGTCTGCCGTGAAATACGGCCAGGTGGGTCCACGGGAGGCCGAGGTCACGGCGCGGCTGCTTCAGGATACCCGGACCCTGCTGGGCCAACTCGTCAACACCTGGAAAGCGGTCAACCGCTGAGTCAGCAGGCACACACCACCCCTCCTCTTCCCCACGCAGCGGCGCGGGATGCAGGGAGGGGTGGACTGTGGCGGCCCCAGGCGGCGGAAGACTGGCTCCCGCCCCGGCTCCGTCAGACCACGTCCACCGTACCGTTCATAAAGGGGTGCGGCGCGCAGTGGTAGGCAAAGCGGCCCTTCTGGGAAAAGCGGACGGTCAGGCGTTGTCCGGGCGGCAGCTCGTGGTGCACTTCCTGGCCGTCCACGGTCACGACCACGTGGTGCGGCACGCTGTCCCGGTTCTCCCAGGTGACGCTGCCGCCCGCCCTGATCCTCACCTGTTGCGGCGCGTAGTCGAAGTCGGCAATCCTGACCAGAGCGCTGTCGGCCACTGCGCCTGCCGGGGCAGGGGGCGTGTGCCCGTGGTCATGGGCCGCCAGCGGTGCGGGCGTTCCGTCGGCCTTCAGGGCCAGGCTGCCTGCCACATCGAAATGCATTCCTCCTGGGTACTCGCCCCCGGTGGTGTTGGCGTTGCTGTTGTGATCGTGCCACGGAAAAGTCCCGTCTCGGCCCTTCACCAGCACGTCGTACCGCTCGCCGGGCATGATCGGCAGCGTATCGGCCAGGTAGGGCTGCGGCAGATCGTGTCCATCCTTGGCGACCACCAGAAAGCTGGTGCCGTGCAGGTGCAGACTGTGTGGCTGCGCGCCCAGGTTGATCCAGCGAACCAGGTGCGTTTCTCCTGCCGGAACATTCAGCTCCGGAATCAGAGGATGCGCCCGGCCATTGATCAGGAATTCGTCGTAGTGGGGCGTGTAGGGCAGCCGGGCCGGGTCGTGGTGACTGTCCCACTCGTCGGTGATCAGGGTGTGTTCCTTTGACCAGACCGGTGTCTGGGCCGGGTCCTCGACGATCAGTGCACCGTACATGCCCATATCCAGGTGCACATTGGTCTGAAAATGGCAGTGGTAGGCGTGCGTGCCCGCTTCGGTGGCAATAAACTCGTAGGTGAAGCGCCCACCGGGTTTGACCTCGTGGCTGAGGTGGGGCACGCCGTCCATCTCCTGGGCCAACGAGGTGATGCCGTGCAGGTGCAGGGCGTGCGGCTGGTCATGGGTGTTGACCAGCGTAATCCGGACCCGCTCACCGACCTTGACGCGCAGTTCGGGACCAGGCACACTGGCCGCTTGTCCCGGAAGGCCGAAGGCCCACTGCTCCACCTTCACGCCGGGCGCGATTTCGGTCTGAATCCGGTGGACTTCCAGGGTGAACTCGTGGACGCCGCGTGTGGCCCGCGAGAGGGGAACCGTCCCCTCGGGCCGGGCGAGGAACTGCTGCACAAGCTGTGTGCGTGTGGAGCCGGGAAGCGCTTCGCCGTGGGCGAAGGCCACCCCGAGGGCGAGGGTGCAGAGGCTGAACACCGGGCTGAGGACGCGCCGCTTGACCATAGAGACTCCTTGCAAAACACGGGGAATACCGCGTATGGAAGCAGCCTAGGAAAGCCGGCGTGACTGGCCCCTGATTGGTGCTCTGTCGGTGCTGCGCTGTGCCCTGCACGCTCTCTGAAGGCTGGCCCAGCAGGGCGGCCCAGGAGCCGCTCAATCCAAGCGAATCCGTTCTGAATCACGCCACGACAACACGCGCCCCATTCTGTTCCCCGGCACTGATCTCCAGCCCGCCACACTAGACCTTCTCTTGGTCCTTCACGACCCTCTGGCCCCGTACACGCACGTTTTGCGCCGCCTGATCCACCGTCTGCTGAATCCGCCGGGTCCGGGTGGCGGGTTGTTTGGCCTGCGCGATCCAGTGAAGGATGTATTTGCGGACCGAAGCGGGAAAAGCTGCGAAATGTTGGACCGCCTGGGGGTTGAGGTCCAAGGCGGCCTGCAGATCTTCCGGAATCTGGCCGGATTCTCCGGCTTCGGCGGCGTCCCAGCTGCCGTCCTGTTGGGCTGCCTCTATGACCTGCTGCCCGGCGGGTGCCAGCAGGCCCGCAGCCTGCAACTCCGCCACGTACCTTTTGTTGAGCCGCGACCACGGACTGCCCCTCCTCCGAGGCACGAAGACCTGCTGATAGCGCTGCTCATCCAGGGCGTAGCGCGTGGTGTCGATCCAGCCAACAGCCAAGGCCTCCTGCACCGCTTCGGGGTAGGTGACGCTGGGGACGCCTGTGCCGACCTTGAAGTAGATCAGCACCACCCCCTGGGCGGTCTGATGGTGTTCAAGGAGCCAGGCACGCCAGGCGGCGCGGCTGGCCGACGTGATACAGGTCAAAGTTGGCGGCGGTCCACCCATCTCTTCAGTGTATCCGGGTGCCTCGGAAGACCCAGCTGTACGCGGAAGTCACCGCGAGAGACGATCTTCAGCTGTGTTGCTCAAAGAACGCGTCATACAGGTCCACGACGGTTCGTCCATCGGCGTGGGGCGCGTCTTGCACGGTCACTTCATCGCCCTGTTGCAGAGTGCCTGCCTGCAACACCCGCGCGTAAAATCCGGGTCGCCGGGCTTCCCGGAACTTCCGCACAAACGCCGGATCGCCCATCCGCGCCGCCAACGTCACACACGGCACACGCGGCCACGTGACCTCCAACAGCACCGTGCCCATCCGGAACCGTTGACCGATCAGCACCGCCGCCGATTCGAGCCCGGAGAACAGCAGGTTTTCTCCAAAGGTGCCGGGGAGCAGGGCGGTTCCTCGCTGCGCCGTCCAGAACGCGTAATCGGGTTGGGTGTACACGTACACCGCCTGTTCAGGGCCACCGTGGTTCTCCCGGTCAAGAATCTGGTCGCCTTCCAGACCGCCGGGCTGCACAGCAACTGGCCCGCTGACCGGCTCCTTGTAGATGCCCGTCCAGCCGCTCTTGGCCGCGATCTGCCGCGCCCGTCCGACGTTGACACTCCGCAGGTGCATCTCAGGAGTGTACGTGTTGTGAAAGCAAGCCGGGCTGCAGAGCCATTCTCTGGCCCCAAACCGTAACAGACAGCAGCGTCTTGCGTGCGGCGACGTGATGTTCTGAACGCATGCAACCCTGGAAACTGGGCACCCTGCTGGGCGCACTGACCCTCGCCTCCTCTGCGGCGGCGAGCATTGAGGCAGACCTGAGCACCGTGCTGAAGTTCGGCCCCCGCGTGACGGGCAGTGAGGCCAACGAACAAGCACGGGCGTACTTCGAAGAGCAGTTCCGGGCCCTGGGCTACACGACTCGCCGGGACGCGTTTACTTACCCCCGCTTTGACGACTTGGGCTCGGACGTGCGTGTGGGCTCCCGCACCCTGGCTGGCCGGGCGCTGGAAGGCAGCACGGGAGGAGAGATCACGGCGCGGGCCGTCAAGGTGCCTGGGGTCGGGACAGCCGAGGACTTCAGGGCCGTGAACGTGCGGGGTCAGGTGGCTGTGGTTCAGCGCGGCCAGATTCCTTTTCTGGACAAGGCCCGCAATGCCCTGGCCGCAGGAGCCGCTGGCCTGATCGTGGTCAACAACGCCGAGCAGGAGTTGCAGGGCCGTTTGGGTGAGCGCGTGGTTTTGCCTGCCCTGACCGTGACCAGTACAGCGGGCGCGGCGTTGAGTGACGGCCAGCAGGTGACCCTCAGGGTGCGCGTGCGGGACGGCGAGGTGCGCGGCGTGAACGTGGTGGCCTTCAAATCCGCCACCGCCCGACCCGAGATTCTGTTCGGAGGCCATATGGATTCGGTGTTCCGGGCTCCGGGGGCCAACGACAATCTGTCGGGCACGGTGGCGGTGCTGGACATTGCGCGGCGTGTGGCGAATACCCCGCTGGCGAACCAGAGTTACTTTGTGTTGTTTGACGGTGAGGAAGACGGGCTGCGCGGCTCGCGGGCGTTTGTCAAGGACAACGCCGCAGCGGTTGGGGGCCTGAAAGCCATGTTCAATTTCGACATGGTGGGCGTGAATGTCACCCCACTCAGAGTGACCGGTGAGAACCGACTGGTCGGTCTGGCCCAGCAGGCCGCGCAGGTCTCCGGCACTGCAGGCAACGAGGGGGGCAGTGATCAGGTCCCCTTTGCTCAGGCGGGCATTCCAACACTGTTCTTTCACCGGGGCCTGGACGTCAATTACCACCAGCCGTCCGATACGCTGGCCGACCCCCAACTGATCCGGGCCACCGTAGACGCGGCCCTCAAAACGGCCGCTGCGGCGCTGCAAGTGGTCCCGGCAGGGCGGTAACGACGGCACCCCCGGGGTAGGGGCGCTGCGCGGCTGGCGGTGCGCCGCAGGGCACGCTTGCGTTTGCGTGTCATAGCGTCTCTACTGACTTCCATTCATGCCCAGTGACCCCACGGCTCCTGACTCGCTTGCCCCACGCCTGAGCGGCAACCCCGTCTTCCCCGGCTGGTATGCCGATCCCGAACTGCACCTGTTCACAGGGCCAGACGGCGTTCCCCGTTATTACATCTACCCCACCGGCTCGGCCGATTTTGCCCGTCAGGCTTCGTTCGAGTGTTGGTCGAGCGAAGACCTGACCCACTGGC
>JAQBPF010000471.1 GCA_028287665.1 Deinococcus sp.
AACAGCGTGCGGAAGGGTTCCACCAGCTTGAAGGCCAGATCGTCGGGCAGGCCGCCCACGTTGTGGTGGCTCTTGATGTTGGCCGCGCCCGATTTCTCGGAATGCAGGCCGCCCGCGCTCTCGATCACGTCGGGATACAGCGTGCCCTGCGCCAGATAGTCGAAGGGGCCGTGAATGCGGGCTTCCCGCTCGAAGGCCCGGATAAATTCGCGGCCAATGATCTTGCGCTTCTGCTCGGGGTCAGAGACGCCGTGCAGTGCGCCCATAAATTCGGCGCGCGCATCCACCGTAATCAGGTTCACGCCGAGGGGCAGCAGCGCGGCTTCTACCTGTTCGCGCTCGCCCAGACGCAGCAGGCCGTGATCGATAAAGACAGCGGTGAGTTTTTCGCCGATTGCCCGCGCCAGCAGCAGTCCCAGCGTGCTGGAATCCACGCCGCCGCTGATCGCCAGCAGCACCCGTCCGTCTCCGACCTGCGCCCGCACACCGTCGATCAGGTCTTCCACGATATGTTCGGCGTTCCAGTCGCGGGCAATGCCGCAAATCCCCAGGAAGTTGGCCAGCAGTTGGCCGCCTTTGGGGGTGTGCACGACTTCAGGGTGAAACTGCACGCCGTAGCGCCGGGTCACGTTGTTTTCGATGGCTGTGACGGGCGTATCCAGCGTCTCGGCCACCACGTCGTAGCCTGCGGGCAGGGCCGTGACCGAATCGCTGTGGCTCATCCAGGCCACGAATTCGCCTGCGATGCCCTCGAACAGCTGGCCGCCGTAACGGGTCAGATCGGCCTTGCCGTACTCGCGTCTTCCGGCGCGGGCCACGGTGCCGCCTGCCTGCTGCGCCAGAAACTGCATGCCGTAGCACACGCCCAGAATGGGCACCGGCAGGTCAAGCACGCCTGCGGACGGACGGGGAGCCGCCTCGTCATACACGCTGCTGGGGCCGCCCGACAACACGATGCCCTGCGGGTTCTCCTGCGCGATCCGCTCCAGCGTGGCCGTACCGGGCAAGATGACCGAGTACGCCCCCAGCTCACGGAACCGCCGCGCGATCAGGCGGGTAAATTGACTGCCGAAATCCAAGATGACAACGCTCACGTGCCCGATTGTTTCACGGCGCGGCGGTAGGGGTGGCGTGCCGGGTCAGACGCCTGTGCGAATGCAGCGGATATAAGGATGAATCTGGCCTCTGCGGGGGCGGATGGTTCCAACGGCTGCGGAAAAGTGAACCGTTTGCGCCCAGATTGCGTATAGCCTAGTAAGTCCGCCGTTGCCTGTTCCTATTGCCGTGTTGCTGGCCCCCAAGCCCCAGGAGAATCCATGACCATTTTGCCCCCCGACCATGACCGTGACGATCAGACCCCCGATGATCAATTCACCCAGGAAACGCCTTCCCGCATCGTCAATCCTCGCCGGGAATTTTTGCGGAATGCCGCGCTGTTTACGGGCACAGTGGCCAGCCTGGGCGGAGGTCTGGAACTGCTGACGCGTCGGCCTGGAGCCGCTGCCGAGGCTGCTACCGGGGAGTTTGGGGATTTGGCCCAAGGGAATTTGGCGCAGGGACAGGTGCGCCGCCCACTGGGGCCATATGACACCAGCGAGGCCGTCACGCCCTACGCGCAGGCCACCAGCTACAACAACTTTTATGAATTCGGCACCGACAAGGCCGACCCCGCCCGCCTCGCCGGATCGCTGAAAGTGCGCCCCTGGACGGTCAAAATAGACGGTGAGGTTCGCAAGCCCCAGACCGTGGACATCGACACCCTCCAGTCGTGGTTTCCCCTTGAAGACCGCATTTACCGGATGCGCTGCGTGGAAGGCTGGTCGATGGTGATGCCGTGGCTGGGCTTTCCGCTGGCGGCCCTGATCCGGCGCATGGAACCGACGGGCAAGGCCAAATACGTGCAATTCACGGCCCTGAACGACCCCAAGCAGTTTCCCGGCCAGCGCAGCCGCGTCCTGGACTGGCCCTACGTGGAAGGTCTGCGGCTGGATGAAGCCCTGCACCCGCTGGCGTTTATGGCGGTGGGGCTGCAGGGCCGCGTGCTGCCCGGTCAAAACGGCGCACCCCTGCGGCTGGCCGTGCCGTGGAAGTACGGCTTCAAGAGCATCAAGTCCATCGTGCGAATCACGCTGACCGAGAAGCAGCCCAAGACCACCTGGAGCATTGCCGCGCCCGACGAATACGGCTTTTTTGCCAACGTGAATCCCGCCGTGCCGCACCCCCGCTGGAGTCAGGCCACGGAGCGCCGCATTGGCGAACTGAGCCGCCGCAAGACCCTGCCCTTCAACGGGTACGCCGAACAGGTGGCGGGCCTGTACAAAGGCATGGATCTGAAGAAGTTTTACTGATGTCGGGGAAACGCGGATGAGCAAACCTCTTTTGCAAGTCTCTGGAGGGGCCGCCAAAGCTCCGGCGCGGCGCACAGCGTCTAAGCCGCTGAGTTGGCTGGTTCCAGCTGTGACCGTTGGAGGTCTGTTGCCCGTGGCTGTCCTGTTGTGGGACGCCTACACGGGCGCACTGGGCGCAAACCCGGTGCAGCGGGCCGAACTGCAAACCGGGCTGCTGTG
>JAQBPF010000491.1 GCA_028287665.1 Deinococcus sp.
TTCCTTACGGTCCCCTGCTGCCTGTTGGGGCAAGATAGAGGTCAATGGACGATTCTGGCGCTCAACCCACATTGCCGGAGCAGGACTCGACCGCAATGTTTACAGCGTCGGAGGTGTCTGCGCGAACAGGTGTGTTGGCCGTAACGCTGCGCCAGTGGGAGCGGCGCTACGGCTTCCCTTCGCCTGCTCGGAGCGAAAGTGGCTACCGGCTGTATTCGCCTCAGGACTTGGCCCGCATAGAAGTGATGCAGGCCTTCTTGCGCGATGGCGTTCCGGCTGGCCGCGCCGCCGAACTCACGGTGCGCGGATTTCTGCCCGGAGAAGGCCAACCTCTCGACAATCCCTCGACCTCTCCTGCCGAACGTGAACGGGCAGGCGAGGCGTGGTCGGGCGCTCTGTTGCGGGCTCTCATGACGCCCGATATGACCGCAGCCAACCGGATTCTGGCCGAGGCGCAACTTCACCTTTCGGTGGAAGATGTGCTGCTGGGCGTGATGGCCCCGGCTCTGGTGGGGGTAGGCGAGCTGTGGGCACGCGGCGAAATCACGGTGGCGCACGAGCATCACGCCAGTGCCTTTTTGCGGGGCCGCATTACGGCGCTGCTGGATGCAGAAGGAGAAGCCACGACCGGGCCGCTGTTGGTGGCAGCCTGCGCTCCTGGCGAGCAACACGAATTGGGTCTGCTGATGCTGGTTCTGGTCCTGCGCCGCCGGGGGGTCCGGGTCACCTACCTGGGAGCCAATACCCCGCTGGGCGACCTGGCCATCTTTGCGCGGCAGTTGGGGGCACAGGGCATCTTGCTCGCCATGAACGGCACCTGGGCGCTGGAAGCCACCCAGAATCAATGGTCTGACCTCAATGGGCTGGAACTGCCCCTGTTTTTGGGGGGCGGGCTGATGAATGCCCGGCCCGAATTGGCGGCGGCGCTGGGCGGGATCTATGCAGGTCCAGACGCAGCACAGGCCACACAGATCATCTTGCAGCAGTTGTCTGACCCGGACTCGGCACAGCCCAGGTCCGTCGAGGCCTCTGCAGTACAGGAGCTCCAGACCAACGCAACCCAGCCCCAAACAACCCACACCAAGACAACCCAGACCAAGACAACGGAGGAAAAGGCATGAAGGTACTCGTCACAGGCGCATCCGGATTTGTGGGCAACGCAGTGGTCAAAGAGCTGCACAGCCGGGGCCATCAGGTCTTTGCAGGCAGTCGCCGGGGCACAGCCGGGCAGGCAGGCGTGGTCGGGCTGCCGCTGGACGTGACTGATCACGGCAGCGTGTTGCGGGCGATGGGTCAGGCCAATCCCGACGCCGTGATTCATCTGGTGGGCATCATCACGCAGCAGGGCACGCAGACCTTTGAGCGGGTGCATGTGGAAGGTACGCGCAACGTGCTGGCCGCCCTGCCACGCGGCGCACGCTACGTGCATATGAGCGCATTGGGCGCCCGCGAAGACAGCGACAGCCGCTACAGCACCTCCAAAGCGCGGGCAGAAGCGTTGGTTCGGGCCAGCGGCGCGGCCTTCACCATCTTTCAGCCCAGTCTGATCTTTGGCGTCGGAGACGACTTCTTCGGACGGGTGCTGCGCGAGCTGGTCAGCACCGCGCCCATCGTGCCGCAGATCGGGAACGGCCAGTTTCCCTTCCGCCCCGTCAGCGTGCAGGATGTCGCGCAGGCTTTTGTGGGGGCGCTGGAGTTGCCCGCCAGTATTGGCCAGACCTACGCCCTCACCGGTCCCGATGAATTTACCTTCCGCGCCCTGCTGGAACTGGAACTTGCCGCGCTGGGCAAAAAGAAGCCTATTGTGGCCGTACCGCTGGCCCTGATGAATCTGGCCGTGCCTGCCATGCAGATCCTGCCCAAGCCGCCCATCACTTCCGACCAGTACGCCATGCTTAAGGAAGGCAATACTGCGCCCAATGAACCTGCCCGCAGGACGTTCAACCTGCCCATGCTGCACCTGGCCGACCATCTGCCCGACATCGTGCGGCAGGTGGGCGGGAAGCCGTCTTCACCGGCGGGTGCGGCAGGCTAAAGAATTCCGCAGTCAAGAAGAAGGACGCGTCCACTGGAGAGGGTGGACGCGTCCTTCTTCGCTGGTCACCGGGCGACATGCTGTTGAGGGCGACATCAGCCTGAATGATTTTGCCGCGCCGACTCCTAGATTCTCTTCGGCAACTCCTGCAAAAAGTGAAGCGGCAAGCTGGTTTCTCCCTGTTTGAAGGCCGCCAGAAAGCCGTTGACGGTCCCGCCCGCCCGCTCTGTCAGCCGCGCCAACGCCTGAGCTGTGCCGCCACTGGCGATCACGTCCTGCACGACCGTGACCTGTTTGCCTTTCAGACGGGCAGCGTGGGGGCCGTCCAGCCAGAGGGTTTCGGCCACGCCCATGGTCATGCTGGGCACATCGACGATCAGCGGGTCCTGCATATAGGTGCGGCGCTTTTTGCGGACCACCACATACGGAATGCCGCTTCGGTCGCTCAGTTCGTGCACCAGCGGCAGGGCATTGGTGACCACCGACAGCAGCATGTCTGTTCCCGCAGGAATCAGAGCCACCATTTCGGCGGCCACCGCGTTGGTAAATTCCGGGTCGCCAATAAATTCTACGAGTGGCACGCGCCCGGTGCTGCCCACACGCACGGTAGGCAGGTCACGGGAAACGGCCCCGACAGTCACATTCAATTGTTCCACTTGCCCAGGGTAGCGCGGCCAGCGTCGGGGCGGCGTCAGATCAGCGGATTTCTGGGAAACAAGTTCTGGGAAACAGGTTCAGGTAAACAGCGGCAGATGGCCCAGCGCCGTTACTTCCGGACGTTCCTGGCCCTCGGTAAAGACGGCGATCACGGCGGCCACCTCGCCCCCCACTTCCTGAATGATCTGCGAGATGGAATGCAGCGTGCCGCCACTGCTGACCACATCATCCACGATGGCGACCTTGTGTCCCCGAATCTTATCCACGTCAAAGCCGTCCAGCACCAGTGTTTGCGGTTTGCCTGTGGTGATGCTGACCACCTCGCGCACCACCGGATCGACCATGTAAGGCTTTTGCGTTTTGCGGATGACGATGTAAGGCTTGCCCGATTCACGGCTGATGACGTGCGCCAATGAGAGCGCCTTGACTTCCGGTGTGACCAGAATATCGACGTCGGCGGGAATCAGCTGGGCCAGCGCCTTGCCTGCTGCTTCGGTCACTTCCGTGTCTCCGAGCATATTGAACAGGGCCACGCTTACACCGGGCGCAACTTCGACGATAGGCAACTCCCGCGATACGGTGCCGACCTGAACATGATGGGTTTTCACACGGCAGAGTGTACAGGGCAGGGACGTGAGGACGTGGCATAGTCGTCTGTTGAGGCCCCTGTACCCTGGCCAGACACCGTGGAGCAGATGGTACACCTCCACTGGAAGGCCTTCCTCCTATGCCCACCAAAAAAAGAGAACCCCTTGCGAGGTTCCCTGTAGATGGAGAGATGGAGGTTTAGAAGAAGAACTTCAGGCCGGTCTTGATGCTGCCGCCAAAGCCACGAGCATCAGCTGCAGCGAGGCCCGTGCCTGCGCCCTTGTTGCTG
>JAQBPF010000502.1 GCA_028287665.1 Deinococcus sp.
CTCCTTAAAGAAAATGCTGCGGGAGAACCTTCTTGAAGAAAAAGTGAGGCGGAGTGGAGCTGAACAGTTCGATTTGCACCGGGTCAAATCTTGAACCCAGCATAAATAGTTTTGCTGACCGCGCCCCAGTTGTGGAACGCGGTGCAAGAATTGAGATAAAGCTCAGGCCAAGCCGCACCCTGGCCGAACGCTCATACGGGATGCCTGGCCCAGACGGGCAAACCGGGGAGGCTGCCCTCGTCAGTCCGGCTCTCAGTGGGCGTCTGTGGGCAGATAGTCGAAGCGGGCGCCCAGGGTTTCCAGATGCCGGAAAAACTGCGGATAGCTTTTGCGGATGTGGTGTGCGCCCGTGATCCGGAGAGGCGCTTGTGCCCGCAATCCCAGCAGAGTCAGCAGCATGATCATGCGGTGGTCGCCGTGCCCGTCCACGGTCAGGCCGCCCGCGATGGTCTGCGTTCCCGTGATGGTCAGGCTGTCCTCTGTTTCCGACGTGCTCAGGCCCAAGCGGTCCAGTTCAGCCCGCGTATCGCTGATGCGGTCGCATTCTTTGAGGCGCAGGGTATACACGTTTTCCCAGGTGGTGGTACCGGATGCGGCGGCGGCAGCGGCACTCAGCGCCTGTACCGCATCGGTAAAACCGTCTCCGTCGCGGTTTACCGCTGTCAGTGGCAGGCCGCCGCGCACGATCAGCGTATCCCCTTCGCGGGTGATGTCAGCGCCCATCTGACGCAGCACATCCACGGCCTCGCGCTCGCCCTGAAGATCCTGCTCGCGCAGATTGCTGAGGCGCAGCACGCCGGGGCGGGTGGCCGCAGCCGCCAGCAGCGCCGCACTGCCGGGGTAGTCACCGGGAACCAACACCCGTCCAGCACGGTAGCGTTGCCCACCCGGAATAGAGATGCGGCTGAGGTCCTCACTGGCACTGGCCTGCACCCCAAACGCGGCGAGGGTATCCAGCGTCTGGCGCAGAGGCGCGTGGCTCTTGATATCGCCGGTCAGGCGCAAATCGAGGCCGCCGGGCAGCAGAGGAGCCAGAAACATCAGGGCGCTGGCGTACTGGCTGGAACGTTCGGCACTGACCTCTACCAGGCCGCCCCTCACAGGCCCAGAAATGGAGATGGGCAGCCGTCCGTCCTCGCTGCTGACCCGTGCGCCCAGACGCTCCAGGGCTTCCAGCAGGTCGCCCTGTGGCCGCTTTCCCAGCGAATCGGGGTAATCGGTGACGAATCTGGTGTCGGTGGTCAGTGCCGCCACACCCATCAGGAAACGGGCCACTGCGCCTGCATTGCCCGGATTCAGGGTCACGCCCACCGCCGGATGTGCGCCGAACCCCCGGATCACGGCGTCGTCTCCGATCAGTTCCACACCCACGCCCCAGTCAGAGAGGCAACGCAGCATCGCCTCGGCATCCTCGCTGGTGGCCACGCCCACCACACGGGTTTCTCCGGGGGCCAATGCCGCTGCCAGCAGATAACGGGTGGTGTAATTCTTGCTGGGTTGTGCCCGCAACTCGCCCCGCAATTCGGCTACGGGGTAGACCATCACATCAAAACGTTCGGGCATTCCATCTGCACTCATGGCGTTCAGTATTGCGCGGCAGCGGGCCGCCAGCAGGCAGGCAGGCAAGACAGGGGCCTCCGCCTGCACCCGCATCTCAGCCAAAACGCCCCCATTCCGATCAGGAAGGCAAATCATACAGTGGGCCCGTGGCTCCTTTCCCCACCGGCCAGCGCTGCACATACCGCACCCGCCCCGGTGAGGAAACATCTACGGCATTGATCCTGAAGCGCGGAGATTTGCCGCTTGGCCCCGTGCTGCACGTTCGACTGGACAGTTTATGGTTACACAATCCACTGACCGACAGCGGCATGCAGACGGAACTGGGGCGACTGCCCATCACCGAGGCAGTGGCCCAGGCGTGCCTGACTGGATTGGTCGAAAAACACGCGACCTTGTCCACAGACCTCAGCGGCTATCAGCAGTGGCGAACCGCGTTGGACGCCGGGGAGGCGGGCGTAGTTGCCGCCTCTCTGGCCCAGATCGTGGAAGCGCTGGAGGAAGCGATCAACGCCAATGCCGAGGCCATGAGGGTGCACATCAGCACTGATGGCCTGTTTGAAAAGCGCAACCTGAATTGACAACGGTGCAGGGGATTCAATACGTCGTGGCCGTCAACTGCGCCTGTCCCAACGTCAGGGCCACCTCAAAACCGTTGGGCAGGCGCGTCACCATACAGGCACTGACCCTGGCCTCCGCCGCGCCGCCCCGGTAGCTTCCCCGGCAATCCTCACCTGATCCAGCTTCTAAAAATGGTCGGGCCGGATCGCTGGTCCATGCCCGCTGAGCCGCCGTCTGTACGCTGCGGGCATAGGTGCGGGCTGCTGCCAGATCTGCGCTGCGAGTCTGGCGAGTATTGAGGCCCAGTCCGACCAGCACGGCCAGGGCCAGCGGCAAGATCAACCAACGCGGCGGCAGTCGAAGTCGGGAGGGTTGTCTTCGGGAGGAACGCATCTCATTCGGCATCTTAGCCCCGCCGCACCATTCCCGATGCTCTCCCGGGCCTCAGGCAACAGTTGTGACATGACACTAAGAAAATTCAAGCCAGTCAATCAAATTGAGACAAATGTCCCTCAAGGTCAGTGGGTCACTTCTATGCAGCAGGGCTCTACATTGATACTCTCTGATTTCACTCAAAACTGACCCTGAGTTTCAGTACAGACCCTCATCACTGCTTGGCAGAACTGTAAGAGATCATCATTAAATTTTATTAAGGCCAGGCGCATGATGAGTTCGGCCAGAACGTTAAGTGGTGCTCGAGCGCCCAAATTTATTCAGCCGCTCTTTGCGGTTGCGACCTGCCGTCTTGTGATTTTAGTAGCCATATAGAACGGTATCTGGGGGGAACAACAATGAAACGTGTGCTGCCATTCCTTGGCGTCTTGTTTGCTGGTGTCGCTCTTGCCCAAACCAATGTCGGCGGGCCAGACACTTCCGGGCCAGCTCTTACCGCAGGTCAGTACAACCTGATCTACAACTTCTTCTCGTTTGCTATCGCGGCTATGGGTGCCTCTGCCATCTTCTTCTTCCTGTCACGTTCCAACGTGGCTCCCAAGTACCGGGTGGCGCTGCTGATCAGCGGCGTTGTGGTAAGTATCGCGGCCTACCACTATGTCCGGATCTTCAACTCCTTCGAGGCCGCCTACGCCCTGAATGCGGCGGGCGTATATGCGCCGACCACCGTGCCCTTCAACGATGCCTACCGCTACGTCGACTGGCTGCTGACCGTGCCCCTGCTGCTGGTCGAAGCGGTTGCCGTGCTGGCCCTGGCCCGCAGCGTGGCCAATAGCCTGATTTTGCGCCTGGCCGTGGCCGCCGTTCTGATGATCGCTCTGGGTTATCCCGGCGAGGTGGCCAACGACACTGGAACCCGCTTCCTGTGGGGCACGCTCAGCACCATTCCTTTCCTGTACATCCTCTACATCCTGTGGGTCGAATTGGCCCGCGCCACCGAACGTCAGACGGCTGAAGTGAAGGTGCTGGTCCGCAATCTGCGCCTGTTGCTGCTGGCGTCCTGGGGCGTGTATCCCATCGCCTACATCCTGCCGATGCTGGGCATTGTCGGCTCAGGGGCAGTGGTGGGCGTGCAGGTCGGTTACACCATTGCCGATGTGCTGGCCAAGCCCCTCTTCGGTCTGCTGATCTACGCCATCGCTGTTGCCAAAACCCGCGATGATGGTGGAGTGGTGCAGGAGGTCAATACCGCGGGTGCGCCGCTTTCCGTCAACGCCTCCGACTGAGAGATACCTGCTTCAAAACCTATGGCATGAACAGAGGCCGCCTCTATTGAGAAGCGGCCTCTACTCGTACATATTGGTCGTGAACACTGGTCTACCCAGCCCCCAGCACTGCGTTGTTACTGAACGAATTCCCCACCGTGACGGGCAGCAGCGGCGGCCACCACATCGTGCGGCACCGAATCGTCGACGGCAATGGTCCGGCCCCCGTTGGACACCGTGCTGTTCATGCGGTCGTAATGCTCATCGTCTACGTCATAGCTGCTGTTGTAGGCCCCGGTGCCGTTGGTTTCGTCTACACCCGCTGCACCGCCGATGGCGCCCACGCCTGCACCCACACCCGAACCGAGCGCGGCCATGCCCAGAATGACCGGAATGGCTGCCAGGCCGCCGGTTGCCACGGTGGCCACCACGCCTGCCACTGCACCTACGGCCACGCCTACACCCGTGCCTTTCACTGCGCCCGCGCCTGCATCCTCTGGTGTACCGCCGCCGTAGTCGGCATCCCGTTCATCAAGAACGCCCGTGGTGCTGGCCATGCTGCTGTCGGTCATCCCACCGCTGCGGCGGTTCAGAGACGCCGAGCCCATTTCGGGCCGAATAACGCCCTGGCTCTGCAGGTCCTGCACAAAGGCGTCGGCTTGCGCCACCGTCGGGAACATCAGATGTTTCATGTCTCACAGTGTGAAACGGTCACGATCTTTACAGATGAGATGCCTGCCAAAGACGGTTTAGGCCATCCAGAGGTCATCCATACACTCTGGCGGTTTTATCTGACTTTAAAGCTAAGCGTCACATTCACATGCCTCTCAGGCTACTTGTTCAGTCGGTACTGCCGACCGCCTTCTATGTTCAGAAGTGCTTCTGGCTTGCCCGCGACCACTTTGACGGTGCAGGACGTGACCGTATCAGGCAGCGGAGTATTCAGCAGATCGGCACAGTTTTGTTCGTAAGAAATGTTGGGGGAAGGCTTGCTGGCCAGAGCGGCCTGCACAGCGCGGGAGCCGTACTGCCGAGCGGCGCGGCCCTGAAAGCTGAAGGTGGCGACCAGCAGACCGATCAGGGCACAGAATCCCAGCAGAATCCACAGAAAGGTGCGGAAGATAGTTTTGCGCTGGGCATCGCTGATGGTGCGCAGGGGTGGCTGACTGGGCGTACTCATGGAGGCAGCCTAGCAAGGCAAAGAATCAGAGATATGACAAGGGCGGGCCAGACAGACGGGTGCCGGACGCAGCCGGGAGACGCAGACAGGCTACACTGGGCCGCGTATGAGCCGAGTCATCATTATTGGAGCGGGCGGCGTGGGCAACGTGGTTGCCAAAAAGTGCGCCCAGAACGACAGCGTGTTTACGGAAGTGCTGATTGCCACGCGCACTGTGAGCAAGGCCGACAAAATTGTGGCCGAGATTCACGAGCATCTGCCTGACAGCAACACCACCTTTTCAACGGCCAGCGTGGACGCCGACCACGTGCCCGCACTGGTGGAACTGTTCAATGCCTTCAAGCCCGAACTGGTCATCAACGTGGCTCTCCCCTATCAGGACCTGACGATTATGGACGCCTGTCTGGAAACTGGCGTGCATTACCTGGATACCGCCAACTACGAGCCGCTGGACGTGGCCAAGTTCGAGTATTCGTGGCAGTGGGCCTACCGGGAGCGCTTTGAGCAGGCGGGCCTGATGGCGCTCCTCGGCTGCGGCTTCGATCCCGGCGCAACCAACGTATTTACGGCCCACCACGCCAAGCACCACTTCAAAGAGATTCATTATCTGGACATCGTGGACTGCAACAACGGCAGTCACGGCAAGCCCTTTGCCACCAACTTCAACCCCGAGATCAATATCCGCGAAATTACGGCCAACGGACGCTACTGGGAAAACGGCGCGTGGATCGAAACCCAGCCGCTGGAAATCGCGCAGGATATTTATTATCCCAAGGTGGCGACCCGCAAGAGCTTCGTGCTGTACCACGAGGAACTTGAATCGCTGGTGGTCAACTTCCCGACCATCAAACGCGCCCGCTTCTGGATGACCTTCGGTGAGGCGTACATCAAGCATCTCAGCGTGCTGGAAGCGGTGGGCATGACCTCCATCGAGCCTATTAATTTCCGGGGTCAGCAGGTTGCGCCCATCGAGTTCCTGAA
>JAQBPF010000092.1 GCA_028287665.1 Deinococcus sp.
CAACTCGGCGCTGAAATTTGGCTTTGATCTTCCCCGCCCGTTTACCAGTGACCCGGCGGCGGCCAGCGCGGCGGCAAAGGCCACAGCAGGCGGCCCCGGCCTGCCCAGCGGCCATACGCAGATGGCAGCCACGCTCTGGGGCGGCATCGCCCTGCAAGTCCGGCGGCCCGGCATGTGGGTGGCGGCGGGCCTGCTGATTGCCCTGATCGCCTATTCCCGCCTTGCGCTGCACGTGCATTATCCCAGTGACGTGATCGTGGGCCTGCTGGTCGGCGGCCTCTTTGCACTGATGGCCGCGCGGATCCATGTGCCCGACGACGGCGTGGTGCGCTGGGGTGTGCCCGCCCTGCTGCTGGTGGTGGCGGCTTTCCTGCCTGCCGGAACTCCCCGCGAATACGGCACGGGGCTGGGCCTGCTGGCCGGATTCTGGTTTGCCCGCCCCACCTTCACTCCACCCCGCGATGTGGCGGGCCGCCTGATCGTGGCCTTGGTGGGATTGATCCTGGTCTTCGCCGTGTTTTTTGGCCTGGGAGCCTTGCCCCAGAGCATCAAGGACATCGGTCTGGTGCGGGCGCTGCGGTACGCCCTGCTGGTGCTGGTGGCGGTCGAGGGCGTGCCACTGGTCCTTCGGCGCTGGATGCCGAAAGGGGAATGATCGTGGTGAGCAGGGTTCGTCCTGTTGTTGCCCTTCAACTTTGGAAACACCCCTAGAGATGCAGTTCACATCTCCACAATCCGCACTTCACTCTCCATTCCTTGTGCCCCTCATCACTTCATTTTTTAAAGCATCAGAGGTAAGATAGGGGCATGACGACCCATGACGCTCAGACCGAGGGACAGACCCAGCAGCAGCAGGTGCTGGTGCCCCTGACCACGCCCGAAGACGTAGATCAGTTTCTGAAAGAGCACCCCCTGGCCGCCGTGTTCAAGGCAGGCACCTGCCACAAGACCATGCAGGGCTTTGGCGTGCTGGAGCAGTTTTTACAGCGCCACGAACTGCCCGTAGGCTTTATTCGGGTCGTCGATTGGCGTCCGGCCAGCAACCACGTCACCGACCTGACGGGGATTCAGCACCACAGCCCCCAACTGATTTTGTTCAAGGAAGGCCAGCCGCAATTTGAAGTGAACAACTGGGACATCACCCCAGAAGCGCTGGAGCCTGTGTTTACGGCGCAGGTGCCTGTGCGGGCCGGAGAGGGCGCAGTCTCTACCGACGACAATGTGGAGCCCTACCGCCGCCTGATGCACGACTTCGTGGAAGGCCGCCTGAGCGACTGGGCCTTTCAGGATCAGTACGTGAATATGTTCCGCGATGACGCCAGCCTCCGCAGCCAGCGCGAGTTCGAGTTGCTGTCGCGCCTGTTTGGCGACCCCGACGCCTATCACGGTGGCCTGCACCAGCTGGGTCAGCCCCAGCAGCGCGGCGACCTGAAGGCCCGCGTGCAGGAACTTCTGACTGAACTGGGTTGATCGGCTGCGGCTGATGTCCTGCGTCGGCCCACGGCGTGCTGACTGTTGTGCCTGTTTTCTAAACCCAACAGCTCCGCCTTGATCATCTGAACTTATTTCTTAATTAAAGACTGCTTCTTTCAACGTCTCACGTCCAGCCCAGCCGAATCCGGTGGGCCAGACGTGAGATTTTCGACGTGTGTAAGCAGGCCGTAAGACGTTTCGCAGTGAGATAGGGGGGCTTCATATTCTGCACACCGCCCACTTACTTTCCTCAGAAGAGTCTTCTCCAGCCCTGTGCCCACCTTCTTCCCGACCGCCCTGCACTGAACGCGAAATTTAACTTCCACTCATCTTGATCGTAGGTACACTTCCCATGTTGATGACCCTTTCTCCACTCTCGGTGCCGCAAGACCTTGCGGTGTACTCGCGCCTATCCACTGACCACTACCCCTGGACAGAAGTCACCGTCGACCTCGCCGCACGTCAGGCGCAGGGGTTTACCGGCATATTCGACGCCGTACAGGGTCAACGGTGGGTCCGTTTTGTCTGGGTACGCGGCGTGATGCGCGGCGGTTATACGGCGGGTGCCGAGGTGAGTTGGGCCAACATGATGCGTGGGCTTCCCCAGGCCACCGTCAGCCTGCAAGGTCAGGAACCCGCCGTAGCCGAAATCGTATGGAGCTGCCGTCAAGCCAAAGCCGTTTCTCTGCCTGGCACCTGGCCGGACCTTCAGGACAGGCTGCACCGTGAGCGATTTTTCGGGATTCTGGTGTCGGGCACAGCTTCTAGCTACTGGGAATCGGGCCGGATGCTGGGCGGCGTTCTCCCCCCTTCGGGCGCGGCCTGCGTGACGTTCTCGCCGCCCGTGATCGACGACCGCCCTTCGCTGCTGGCCTTCTGGCTGGAGCTGATTGCGGTCACGCACCGCTCTCACCCTCTGGACGAAACGTGGCGTCAGGTGAGCATCGGGCTGGCCACCGATCATCCCTGCCTTGATCCCTTTGCCCAGGAAGTGCGGGTGCTGGGCGGGGTGCTTCAGGTAGATCAGGAGGTCAGCGTCAGCGAGTTGCGGCCTGCGCTCCTGGCGGCCTACCGCGCCACACTGACCCGGCTGGGGGTCCGCCTGGCCGATCTGCCGATCAATTCTCTGCGTGAACAGCCCATCTGGGCCACGGCTGGACTGGAGGCAAACGCATGACCGCACCCACGGGGCCGCTGAACTGGCCAAGCGATCTACAGGATTCCACTCCGCTCCCTTTCAGCGTCTGGCGCGTGATGCATCAGGTCAATGGTCAGCGCGACGCGATGGAGGTGGCGCGTCTGGCCCGCGTCAGCCTGCCGGAAGTGCTGGAGGCAGTCAGTCAGGCGCTGCGCTGGTCAGGCCGGGCCGCGCAACGTGAGCAGCCAGTGACCGAGCAGGCGCTGAAAGAAATTCAGCAATGCCTGATGGTCGTGGTCGGGCCGATGGGTGAATTTATGGTGGACGACGCCTTTGAGGATCTGGGCGAGGACAACGTGACCCTCAGCCAGTTGCTGGGCCATCTGGCCACCCAGCTGGGCGAAAGCCGCGTGCAGGCCTTTGTGCGGCAACTGCGGGCGCGGGGCATCGCGTGACGCGGCTCCGGCGTTCCAGAGACGGTCCCGTTTCGGGCCTTTCTCACCGCTTCACTCTTAATACGCAGCGTTTTTCCTGTTTCTCCCCTGCCACGGAGCCCACTTCCGCCCGCGCCCCCCTTCTGCCCAGCACCTCCGGCTGGCGCAGCCCCCAACGGAAGGTCATGCCATGAAGTACACCGTCATCATTCGCCAGCCCGTGTCAGACGAGGTTCGTCCAACTCTGGAAAAGCAGCTCACCGAACGCTTCGGCCTCTCGGAAGATCAGGCGCAGCGCCTCGCCGCCCGCCGCTCTGGCCGCCTGATGAAGCCCACGGGCCGCGCCCGCGCCGACCTGCTCCTGCGCGTTTTTCAGGAGGTCGGCGCACAGGTCGCTATGGAAGAGGTCCGCGAGGAAACGGGCATGTTCAGCGATCCCTTTCAGGCGGCCCCCAGCGCCACCGCGCTCACAGGCGGCTGGACCAACGGCCAGACCGACGACCTGCCTATGGCCTCCAATCGGCAGGGCGAAACACTGGCTGAACTGATTGCCAGCACCTCCCGCAGCGATGGCCGCCACTCGGCGAGTGCCTCGGCCACCGCACGTGCCGCCGAGCTGCTGGCCGACGCCCCACGCAGCCGCGCCGCTGTGCCCGACGACGACAACTGGGCCGACCTCGCCGCGCCCCAGCCTGTGGTCACGGCTTACGGCGCGCGCGATACCGCCGACCTGAACAGCCTCTTCCCGGCAGGCGCGGCTTTCCCCGACACCACTGTTTTCCCCGATCCTTTTGCCCCCCAGAACAGTAGCCCGCCGCTGAATCTGACGGACGGCCCCACGCCGACGCCCGGCCTGCCAGACACTTCGGCACCTGCCAACGATGTCTGGTCCGACTTTACGGGCGCCCTGACCATCACCGACGCCAAACCCCGCGAAGAGGTGGCGGCGGCCGAAACGCCTTCGGCCATGTTCCTGACCGCCGTAAACGAGGAAAGCCGCAGCAATCTTGGAGCGCGGCGCAGTCTGGCTCAACAGCTGACCTTCGGGGCACTGGCTCCACTGGCGCTCTCGACCGCCGTGACGCTGACCCTGCTGAGTCTGACGCTCCCCGGACTTCAGCGCCAGTTGGTGGCCCAGAACGCACAGGCCGTGGCCGTGGCCGTGGGAACCAGCCTGGATACCCGCGACCAGGAGACGGTAAACGCGCAGCTCGACGCCCTGCTGGCCCGCTCGGCTGTAGGATTCGTGCGGGTGGAGCTGCCCGACGGAACGACCTACTTCCGTGGCCGTGACCCCCGCCTCGACGGCACCCTCCAGAGCAGCGTGGCCAAGTGGCTGATCGACAATCCCGTCACCGGCACCTTCCAGACTTCAGGCAGCGCCGCCGACAGCTACCGCACCCAGTTGCAGCAATTGGAAGACGTGGGTGCAGGCGACTCCTCGCAGGCACAGGAACTTCGCCGTCAGGCCGAGGACCCCGCCAACCAGCGCAGCGACCGCACCCCCTACGTGGTCAGCCGTCTGGGCGTGATCGAAGGCGAGAACGGACAGCGCACCACCACCTCGGCCACAGCCAAGAACGACAGCCTGCTGTACCGAATTGCGGTAGGGGTGCCCAACGCACAGGCCGCGATCAACCTCCGCAACACGCTGCTGCTGGTGCTGGGCGTGTCGCTGCTGGCCTTGGCGCTGGCCGGGTTGCTGGCTGTGCGTGCCGCCCGCCGCGTGGTGCAGCCGATCGAGCGCCTTGTAGCGGTGGCGGACGCCATGAGCATGGGCGACCTGACCCGCCCCGTGCAGGCCGACCGCAACGACGAAATCGGTGACTTGGCACAGGCCCTGGAGCGCATGCGCCTCAGCCTGGAAGCTGCCATGGACCGTCTGCGCCGCCGCAAACGCGGATAAACTGCTCTCAATATTCAATGGGATGGGCGGCAACGGTACTTTCTCACCGTTGCCGCCCATCCCTGTGGAGCCAGGTCCGTGAGTTATCGAACTGAAATGAAGGCTGTATACAGGCCGAGGGAAAGGCCTTTGGAAGAAATAATCGTCCTTTCTTGACCCTTGGACGCCCTTCCCGTCGCCGCATTCCCAGGTCACAGCCTCAGCATGAATGCCAGCTAAAGACAAGTACACTGGCAACTTTGCCCGAAGAGCGACCACCCAACCCTTACCTTGGGGCCATGACGTTCCAGACTCCACCCCCCGCTGCTGACAGCCGAGCCCCCCGCCGACCCAACCGCGCCCTGAGCTGGACGGTGGCAGGCCTGGCGGTGTTGGGCGCTCTGGCTGGAGCCACTGCCTATACCGGCGCACGCACCCACGACACCACCGAGCAAGCGGTTCAGGGCATGGAAGCGGCTCTGGAGGCCAGCGGCGTGGCGCACATAGAAAACTCACGTTATCAGCGGGGATTGACCAACTCAGCCCAGACCATGACGGTGGTGCTGGGCGACGGCAAAAACGGCGAGAAGCCTCTGCGGCTGCGGGTGACCAACCGGATTCAACATGGACCCCTGCCGGGGCTGAAAGCGGTGGGGCAAGCCCTGATCACCACAGAGGTGCGTTTTGAAGACGCTGCCCTGCAGGCCCGCATGACCAGGGCGTTGGGCGGCAAACAGCCCACGATTCGGACGGTGGTCGGTCTGGGCGGAATGGCGACGACGGACCTGAATATCCCGGCAGGCACCCTGACCGAGGCAGGCGATACGGTGAAATGGCAACCGCTGACGGCCCAGACCATGGTTAGCGGACTCACCTCGCGGGTCAATCTGAATTGGCCGGGGCTGACCATTGCAGGCGAAACGGCAGCCACCCTGGGCAACATCACCGTGACCAGCGAAACCACCCGCCAATCCAAAGACGATCTGTTGGGCGTGGGCAATACCGCTGCGGCGGTCGAGAGCCTGACCGTTTCCAGCGGTGCGGCCCCGGTGACTGTGCGGCAAATTCGGCTGGGTAGCGAAGGCCGCCTGAACGGTGGGGCGCACTACGACGGCAGGCTGACCTACGACATTGGACAGCTTGAGGGGGCGGGCCAGACCTATAAAGACGTGCAGATACATCTGGCGGCGCGGCACCTGGCAATTGAGCCCCTGCGACGCCTCGGCAGGCTGTTCAATGACCTGCAAGCGGCGCAGCGCGGCAGTACAGGCAACACGCCCAACTTGACGGCCGCGCAGGAGCAGCAACTTCAAACCGACCTGCTGGCCCTGCTGAAAGAAGACCCCCGCCTGGTAATTGACCGCCTGAGCGTAGCCACCGATAGCGGGCCTGTGGTGCTGACCGGACAGGTGAATCTGACAGGACTGGGCCAACTGAGCGGCGAAGAATTGACCGCACTCCAGCAAATGCCGATTTTGGCCCTGAGCCGCGTGGACGCCCAGGCCAAAGTGCAGGCCAGCGAACCGGCGCTGACCAGTCTGCTGAACAGCTTTGGGCAAGGCAGCCCTCTCAGCGACCCAGCCGCCCTGAATCAACTGGTAGAGGCCGGACTTGTGAACCGGACTGGCAAGACCCTGACGGCAGATCTGAGATTCAAAGACGGCAGATCGACCTTGAACGGGCAAGCGTTGGGAGATTTCTAGATTCGGCCGACCAGAGGGGACAGGGTTGATAAGCGCCCCACTCGGTCAAAACAGGGGCAGAGGACCGTAACTGGTCCTCTGCCCCACTACTGATCCGGGTCTGGGTCGGCCCAGCTTTACTTGTTGGCTTCCATGCTGTGCTTCATGTCACGGATCTGGTCGTGGCTGGCCTTTACCTGGGCAAACTGGCTGTCCACAAAGGCGCGGATATCGGCAGGCAGCTCGGTTTCCTTCAATACATCCTGATAGTTTTCGACAGCTACATCTTCGCCGCGCTCACACTCGGCCACGACCTGATAGTCGCCGCGCCCGGTGATGGCGTCGCGGACATTGAGCCAGGTGCGGTGCAGGGCGGCTCCCACACTGCCGCCTTCGCGGGGCTTGTCGCCCAGACGGTTGATGTGGGCTTCGACCTCGCTGGCCATCTGGGCACGCTGGGTGCTGCGCTCCAGAAAGAGGCTCTTGAGGCTGGCGTCGGTGGCGTGCTCGGCGGCATCGGCAAAGCCCTTTTCGCCGTCGCGCAGGGTACCCAGCAGGTATTGCAGTTTATCGAGCACGGTTTCATTGGTCATGGTCATGGTGGTTCCTCCTAAAATTGGGGCGACTGCGGGGGCGCGGCAAGAGTGTGCGCCCAACCCACAGGCCATACCCGAGCCTAAAGGCCGCCCCTCTTCCCATTGGCGCGAAAACATACAGGCAGGATTAACAGGACATTGAGGCAATGTTGGCCGTCTCCTGAGACTGCAATGCCCGCCTCAGCTGTGCTTGACTGCCCTCATGCCTGCGCTCTTTGGATCTCCTCTGCCCCCGGCACGCGGCCCCTGGGTGCTGCGCATGCAGTGGCACGACCTGTGTTTCATGCACTGGACCGTGGACCCTGAAGTCATTGCCCAAACGCTGCCAACAGGAATGGAAGTCGACACCTGGAACGGACAGGCCTATCTGGGCGTGGTGCCCTTCCGCATGAGCGGCGTCGCCCCACGCCTGCTGCCCGATGTGCCGCGCCTCAGCGCCTTCCCGGAGCTGAATCTCAGAACCTACGTGACGGTAGACGGCGTGCCGGGCGTGTGGTTTTACAGTCTGGATATTCCCGAACCGGTGCCCGTCGTGTTGGCACGCACCTTTTTTCATCTGCCGTACAACCTGGCCCGAATGTGGATGCAGCGTCAGGGAGACGTGACCCGTTATGCCAGTCTCCGCACCCAGGCCGACGTACCTGCCGGACGGTTTGCCGCTGCCTACCGCCCGGTAGGGTCAACCTTTACCGCCCAGCCCGGCACACTGGAAGATTGGCTGACCAACCGCCTGGCTCTGTACAGCGCCGACCAAGCGGGCCGGGTCTACCGGGGCCACATCCACCACACCCCCTGGCCCCTGCGCCGGGCCGAGGCCGAGGTGGCCGAAAATACGCTGGCCGACCGCTTGGGTGTACTGCTGGAAGGCCAGCCTCATCTGCTGCACTCCGAGCGCTTGGATGTGCGGGCCTGGTGGCTGGAACGGGCTCGCTAAGAAGCTACTCGCCCGCCGGATGCTCCAGCTGAAAGGGGTCTTTAAGGCCCGCCTCTGCCGTATCGCGGGCCACCTGAGGCGCGTGGTTGAGGGCCAGCACCGCCCGGTAGGTTCGCACTGCAAGGTCGCGGTCGCCCTGAGCGTCGCGCACCTGCCCCAGGCGGGCCAGCGTCAGACCGGGCAGGCTGCGGGGCAGGTCGGTCAGGCCGTGGGCGGCACGCTCCAGCAGAGCGCGGGCGGTTGCCAGGTCGCCCACTGCAAGGTGAATGCTGGCGGCGGCGGCGTCCAGTTCAGCTTTGGGCGTGACTGGGTCGCCCGGTTCGCGGTCCAGGGCGGCCAGCAGAGAACCCAGATCATCGCTTTCATGGAGTTGCCACGCCCGGTCGGCCAACGCCCGCACACGGCTGAGTTCGCCGGGGGCAAAAGCCGTCAGGTCAGGCAACGTGGATTCGGGCAGCAGGGTATGCAGTCCGGGCAGATCATCCAGGGCCACCAGCACCACGCCCGATTGACCCTGCAAGGCGGCAGCCAACTCCGAGAGTCTCCGCTCCTGCCAGCGCGTGCCCGGTCCTTCGTCCAGCGCGGTGCGGACCGCCGCGTGATAGGCGCGGGCAGTCTCCAACAGCTCGGCACTGATGGCCCGATGTGCGGTCAGAGGTTCGGCCAGTGCCGCGCTCAGGGCCCGCTCCGCCTGTCCGGCCGCCCGCAACCGTTCGCGGCCCTGCGGATACTGGTTTAAAAAATGGGTGAGTTGATGGTATTCAGCCTCGGCCCAGGTCCAATCTGTGGCCACTTCCCGGAGACCGATTCGGGCGGCAGGCAGGGCGTCCCGCAGAGGATGATCGGGGTCCAGACCCGTGGCCCACCAGACTTCGGAGGCCCCCAGAAAGCGCAGAAGTTCGGCGACTGTACCCGCGTTGTAGTGCGGACTGAGGCGCAGCAGGTCGCCCACATCGGGCAGCAGGGTCAGGGTCATGGGTTGACCGCCACGCCGCGCGCGGCCAGTTCTCGCAACATCAGATCAGGATCGGCGGGGGTCAGAAAATACCACCGGAGCGGTGGGGAGGACGCCTTCTTCACGGGAAGACCAACCAGGATGCCGCCAGACCCAGCCGAAGCCAAAGCCGTGACCGAGCGCACCTGATCTGCGGTAAAGCTGAACGCCCCAGTGAGGTAGCCGGGCAGGCCTGTGCCAAAGGTGCGGATGCCCAGGCGTCCGGCTGTAGGCCGGGCCTGCATGCCCACCAGAGGCAGCACCGTCGTTCCGGTGAGGCGCGTGATGACCAAACCTTCTGAGGTCAGGCGGTAGCGCAGACGGCGCGGCGCAAAGTGGACCAGAGCCGCCAACAAGATTCCCAGAATCAGCACATCCCAGTGCGGCACGCTGGCCGCCTGGGGAGGATCAGGCACAAAAGCCACCACCACCAACACCAGCGGCACTCCCCACATCAGCCCCCGAATCCATCCCGGCGCAGCCGGACTCGCCAGCGGAAAGGCCATCATTCGGCGCGGCCCACCACCGTTTCTGCGCCCAGCACGCGCTCACCCACACTGACCTGAGGAGTAAAGGTGGCCGGCAGCAACAGCACAACCAGGCCCCCTTCTTCCAAAAAGGCACTTTTGTTGCCTGCCCGCACCGTGTCGCCTTCGCGGGTGTAGGCCGTAGCATTCAGGCCACTGCCGGGGGCCACCAGCGTCACAGTCACCTCACCGTGGGGGGTCTGGATCATGAAGGCGTGGCGCTCGTTTTCCAGCGTGCCGCGTGTCGCCAGCAGGTCGGCGGGGCGTCCGCTCAAGAGGGCCGCCGCCGCACCAGCCGAAAGCAGCGGCATGTTCTGACGGCTGCCCACGTGGTGCGTGCGCGTCACCGGACCACTGGCCGGATGGTAGGCAAAATGCACGTCCAGCGGCCCCATGTAGATGCCCAGCAGCCAGCCTTCGGGCGCGGCTTCCGGCAGTCCCGACAGATCGCTGACGGACAGGGGATGGGCCGCACCATCGCCGTACACCTGCCCGCCTGTTATCCGCTTGACGAAGCACACCAGACCATCGGCGGGGGCCAGAACGGTAGCGGCATCGGCGGGCGGCAGGCGCACCGGATCGCGGAAACGGTACACGCCGCGCAGGTAGTACAGAGCGGCTCCGGCAGCGGCGAGAGGCAGAAGGCGGCGCAACAAAGTCATAGAGGGAGTGTAGCGGCAAGCAGGGAGCAGATGGGGTGGGATCGCTCCCGGAGTGGCTGGCGTGGGAAGGCAATCTGAGGGCAGAGGATGAAGGGACTAAGAAAGGCTGGGCCGCGCTCTAAAGGCCAAGAGAAACGGCGCAAACCGGAGTTCACGCCGCTCTGATGTTGCTGAGGCTTACTTGGAAGCCAGGATCGTCACGCTCTGCAGGGTATCGGCCACCACACCGGGCAGGGGCGTATCGTTGCCGCTGGAGGTGCGCGTCAGCTTGGCGAGAGCGTCCTGTCCGGCACTCACCTTGCCAAATACCGTGTACTGGCCGCTCAGGAAATCGGCGTCGGTCAGGGTGATGAAGAACTGGCTGCCCTGAGAATCCGGGCTTGCGGAACGGGCCATGCCCAGCACGCCCGCCGAATTGAAGCGCAACTTGTTGTTGACCTCATAGGAGAACTGGTAGCCGGGGCCGCCCGTGCCCCACACGGCTTTTTTGGCTGGGTCAACGCTGAGGGGATCGCCGCCCTGCGCCATGAAGCCGTCGATCACGCGGTGAAAGCGGGTGCCGTCATAAAAGTGATTGAGGGCCAGAAACACGAAATTATTGACGGCCACCGGGCTGCCTGCAGCGTTCAGGTCGATGGTAATGTCGCCCCTGCTGGTCTTCAGGACGGCGCGGTACTGCTTGCCGGGCACAATAACTTGGGCCGCTTTTGCAAAGCTGCGAATGGGGGTAGAACTCAGGTAGGGCAGCGGCGCATAGACCACCGGAGCGGCCACCGGGGCAGGCGCAGAAGCGGCGGGCGTTTTGGCAGGTACGGAAGAAGGCACCTTGCTGGCCTGGGGCGCACAGGCCATCAGCAAGAGGCCAAGCAGAGACAGACCAAGGGAACGTTTACGGAGCAACATAACCGGAGTATAGAGAGGGTGAATATGAGACGGGCAAAAGACCCCCGTTGCGGTGCACTGCTCCCCCCGACAAAAGGGCACTCAGTCGAGCGAAAGGCTGGTGGTGTACTTTTCCTGCTTGACCACGATGGTACTGGCCGTGTTGCGAACGCCGGGAATGGCGGCCAGCACGTCCACCAGAAACTTCTGATAGGCGTCCAGATCGGGCAGGCAGACCTTCAGCAGATAGTCGGTGTCACCCAGACACAGGTAACATTCCAGCACTTCGGGGCGGTTGCGCATGTGTTCGGCAAAAGTCTCGAAACCCTGTTTGGTCTGTTTGTCCAGCGTCACGCGCACCACCACCATCAGGTCGCGGCCCACCTGTTTGGGGTCAAGCAGGGCCACGTAGCGGTGAATGATGCCCTCTTCTTCCAGCCGCCGCACCCGGCGCAGGGTGGGCGCGGGCGTCAGGCCCACTTCATCGGCCAGCTCGGTATTGGGAATGCGGGCGTCGCGCTGCAAGATGGCGAGGATGTGCCGATCAATGGCGTCGAGTTCCACGACACCGGAACGTGCGGAAGCAGGCTGGGATTGTGACATCTTGAGTCACAGTTTAGCAGTTTGGCGCAACGATATTGCGGCGATGCCCCTGTTGGCGGGCGTGCGGGCAATCGCGGCGGTGGGCCTTCCTGCTAGCATTGCGCCATCTCAATCAAGTGTCGCCGCGTGAATATCACAGCGGTGCATCTCTAGCAAGCCCCCAAGGAGAACCACCATGAAGATTGGACTTCCCAAAGAAATCAAGGTCAAAGAAAACCGCGTTGCCCTCACCCCCGGCGGCGTGGGAACGCTGGTACGGCGCGGCCATACCGTGACTGTGGAGCACGGCGCAGGCGTGGGCAGCGGCATTGCCGACGCCGAATACGTGGCAGCGGGCGCGGTGATGGGCACGGCTGCCGAAGCCTGGGCCGCCCAGATGGTGGTCAAGGTAAAAGAGCCGGTCGAGCGCGAATACGGCTACCTGCGAGACGATCTGCTGCTGTTTACCTACCTGCATCTGGCCGCCGACCGCGCCCTCACCGAAGCGCTCCTGAAGGCCGGAACCACCGCCATTGCCTACGAAACCGTGCAGGTCGAAGACGGCAGCCTGCCCCTGCTGATGCCCATGAGCGAGGTCGCGGGCCGCCTGAGTGTGCAGGCGGGCGCGTACCACCTGCAAAAGCCCGTGGGCGGACGCGGCGTGCTACTGGGCGGCGTACCCGGTGTGCAGGCCGGACATGTAGTGATCGTGGGCGGCGGCGTGGTAGGCACCAATGCCGCGAAGATGGCGATGGGCCTGGGAGCAAAAGTGACCGTGCTGGACGTGTCTCACCGCCGCCTGACCTACCTGGATGACGTGTTCTTTGGCAAGCTGACCACCATGATGAGCAGTGAGGCCAACATCCGCGCCCTGCTGCCCGAAACCGATCTGCTGGTAGGCGCGGTGCTAATTCCCGGCGCAAAGGCCCCTCACCTCGTGACCCGCGACATGTTGCCGCTGATGCAGGAAGGCAGCGTCATTGTGGATGTGGCCGTGGATCAGGGCGGCTGCGTGGAAACCATTCATGCCACCACGCACGACGATCCCACCTACCTCGTGGACGGCGTGATTCACTACGGCGTGGCCAACATGCCCGGAGCGGTACCCCGCACCAGCACTTTTGCGCTGACCAACCAGACCCTCCCCTACGCGCTGCTGTTGGCCGATCACGGCATTAAAGCACTGGGCCGCAACAAGGCGCTCAGCCTCGGCCTGAACACGCACGCAGGCCAGCTCACCTATCAGGGGGTCGCCGATGCGCTGGTCATAGACTACGTGGAAACTCAGGCGGTCCTGGCCTAAGCGTCAACCTTCAGAGCTCAACAGTCATGAGCAGAGCGGCGGGCTTCCCAGAGCCCCGCCGCTTTTTGTGCGCCCTGGACCAGTCACCACGCCTTTCTTCACCCAGATTGATGCCAGAAGGGCCATCTTCCCCCCTTCTGAGGCGTAACCTGACCGTATGTTGTCTCGCCCCAGCCGTTCTATGGCCCTGCCTGCCGATGCAGACCCCAACGCGCCGCGCCCCAAACGTGACCCCAAGCAACTCCTGCGCCTCCTGGCCTATGCCCGACCCTACTGGAAACTCTTCGCGTTCGGTGTGCTGGCCACGCTGATTTCCAGTGGTCTGAATCTGGTCTTTCCCAGCCTGTTCGGACGCCTGATCGACGCTTCTTTTTTGAAAGTCGGCAGCACCGACACGGGGCCGCTTGACCGGACGGTAGTGAGCCTGCTGGGTATTTTTGCCCTGTCAGCGCTGTTTGGAGCCACCCAGTCCTATCTGCTGTCGCGGGTCGGGGCCAGCGTGGTCGCCGACCTGCGGCGGGCGCTGTTTTCGCACCTGATCACGCTGTCGCCGCGCTTTTTTGGCAACCACAAAACGGGCGACCTGACCAGCCGCCTGACTGCTGATGTCGGCACGGTGCAAACAGTGACCAGCACGGCACTGGCTCAGTTGGCCGCCCAGAGTGTGAGCCTGATCGGGGCCGTGATCCTGCTGATTACCACCAGCCCTCGCCTGAGCCTGCTCACATTGGCGGTCATTCCGCTCGTCATCGGCACCGCTATTACCATCGGGCGGCGGATTCGCAAGATCAGCCGCACCGTGCAGGACGCCATTGCCGACGCCAACGCCAGCGCCGAGGAAGCCATCAGCGGCGTGCGCGTGGTCCAGAGCTTTACCGCCGAAAATGTAGAGCGCAGCCGCTACGGACGCGGCGTCATGGCGAGTTTTGTGGCGGCCCTCAAACGTGCCCAACTGCAGGCCCTGATGGCAGGTGTCATGAGCTTTCTGACCTTTGGGGCGCTGGCTGTGGTGCTGTGGTACGGCGGGCGGCAGGTCATGGCGGGCGACCTGACCCCCGGCAAGTTGGTCAGCTTTCTGATCTACGCGCTGCAAGTGGGGGGCACGGTGGCCGCCCTGACCGGGATTTTCAACCAGTTTCAGGAGGCCCTGGGCGCGTCGGGCCGAATCTTCGAGCTGATGGACGAGAAAAGCGACCTGCCTCAGCCTGCTAAACCCGTGCCTCTGACCCGTGCAGCAGGCCGCGTGACTTTCCAGAACATGAACTTCAGGTACGAGGGCGTACCCACCCTGAGCAACATCAATCTGGACGTTCCTGCTGGACAGGTGGTGGCCCTCGTGGGGCCAAGCGGCGCGGGCAAAACCACACTCGTCAACCTGATTCCCCGCTTCTGGGACGTGTCGGAAGGCAGTCTCAGCGTGGACGGCCATGATGTGCGCGACTACACGCTGGAAGATTTGCGGGCGCAGGTGGGCCTCGTGCCGCAGGAAACGCTGCTGTTTTCGGGAACCGTGTCCGAGAACATCCTGTATGGTCGGCCCAATGCCACCCCGCAGGAAATCGAGGCCGCCGCCCGCGCCGCCAATGCCCACCAATTCATCACCGGCTTTGAAAAGGGCTACGACACGGTGGTGGGCGAGCGCGGCGTCAA
>JAQBPF010000096.1 GCA_028287665.1 Deinococcus sp.
GGCGTCGGCTCTGGAAACTGCGGATTGGCCTTGCGTCCGGCGTCATGCGGGTGGGTGCGGGCGTCCACACCGTACTCCTGCCCGTCTGGGCGCACCTTAAAGCGCGTGACCTTGGCGGGCACACCCATAGCAATCCCGTGCGGCGGAATATCGGCCCGCAGGAGGGCGTGGGTGGCCAGCATGGCGTCGTCGCTGACAATGCTGCCCGCCAGCACGGTGGAATGGTAGGTAATCCGCGCCCCCCGCCCGATGATGGTGCGGCGCAGGGTCACGTCGGGGCCGTCCAGCACGCTGTGGGTGTGGCTGTAGATGTTCACGTAGTCGCTGACCGACGCTCCATCGTGCAGTTCGATGCCGCCAATATCGTCCAGCAGCACATGGCGGTGAACCACCACGTCGTCGCCCACTTCCATGTTGTAGCCCACGCTGAATTCCACGTTCTGCCAGCATTTGAAGTCGCGGCCCACCCGCTTAAAGATGTGGCCTGCCAGCACCCGCCGCACCGGAATGCCTAGCACCGGGTTGTGGCCGATGGGCGTCAGATCAAGATTTTTCCAGAGCCAAAGCAGCGGTTTGACCGCCTCAAACTTGGCCGTGTCCGTGGCCATGTAGTATTCGGCCTCAAAGGTAATGTTGCGCGAATCCAGATTCAGGGCGGCCAGCGGCGCGTCGGCGGCCAGCTGCCCATACTCACGCCCGTACATGGCCTGCGCCAACACCTCGCGGGCCAGCACCGGGCGCACGGTGGCAGGGTCAGCCAGCTTTGCCTCCAGATCCCTGAGGAAAGTGTTGAACGTGTCCTGCGCGTTCGAGTCTATGTTTACCGGCTTGAGCCACGTCACGCCCGTCAATGTACCGCGCAAACCACTTTAAGAAGTAGCAACACTTAGACCTGCAGCACACAAAGCCGTTACCCAGTGGGGCACGCCCCTGGAAAGTGTGTGGGCGCCGGTCTGGGAGGGCGGCAGGATCAGGCCTCATCACGTTTCTGGCCCCGTCTGCCTCCCTTCTGCGATTTCTCCCATCCTCCCCTAGAATGCAGGCGTTATGCCGGTTCTCGTTGCTGTGGTTGCCTACCTGCTGGGGTCGCTGGTGGCGGGAATTCTGTATTCACGCGCCCGGGGGCAGGATATTCGTGATCATGATTTGCCGGGTGGAAGCGGAACGGTGCGGCAATACGGTCGCCTGGCGGGGCTGGCCGTCACCCTGGCCGACATGCTGAAGGCCATGCTGGCGGTGGGCCTGGCCCGTCTGGTGGCCCCCGAATGGACGGCCCTGGCTGCCTTTTTTGTGGTGCTGGGGCACTGCTACCCGGTCTTTTTCCGCTTTCAGGGTGGCGCAGGAATCGCGCCGTTTATGGGGGCGTTGCTGATCACGGCTCCGCTGACCATCCTGGGCATTCTGGCCGCAGGGTTGGCGATCATTCCGGTGTACAAAGCCACCCTGCAGCAGCGCCTGAAACTGAATGCCGTACCCTTTGCAACAGCCCTGGCGGTGCCGCTGGGTGTGCTGCTGGCGGTGCGGTTTGGCGGGCTGCCCGAACTGCTGGCCGGTGCCCTGGCGATGGCGATTCGCACACTGCATCTGCTGATCGCGCCTCCTGCTCGCCCTGCGGCCCAGGAGACCAAAGCGTGAGCCGGACCCTGCGGGCCAGGCTGCGGCAGTGGGGCCTGCTGGCGCTGCTGGGCCTGCACAGTTCGGCGGGGGCCGACGCCGTGCTGGAGGGCCGGACCCTGCGCTACGAAGACGGGCCGCGCCTGTTGTGGCAGCGCACCTATCCGGCGGGACTCGGGGACCTGACCGGGCCGCTGAACGTGGGCAACCTGACCTACCTGGGCGTGGGGCCAGAAGTGTATGTTCTGAACGCCGACAGCACGGTACAGGCCCGCGTGGACCTTCCCGGCACCGTCACTTCCCTGGATGCCAGCAGCGGCACCGTGCGCGTGACCACTCAGGGGGACGGCTACACCGAGCGGTTTACCCTGGGAGACGCAGCCCAGGGCGCACCCGTTCAGGAGCGGGTGGTGCCGCCCCCCGATCTCGAAATCACAGGGTGGCTGGCGCGGGCCGCCGATGCCGTGCCTCAATCCCAACTGGCGCAGGCGGGCGTGCAGGACCCCACCAACCCATTTATTGCCCTGCGCCAGGCCCGGCTGGCCAGCACGCAGGACGATACCTTTACGGCTCTCAGCGCGGTTCGCCGGGCCCTCAGCGCCGAGATTCCTTTTCCGGCGTGGGTGATGCTGGCGGCGCGGCTGGACAGTGCGGGTTTTCCGGCGGCGGCCAATCTGGCCCTGGACCGGGCCCGGCGTGACGCAGCGGCACGCGGCTTTGATCCCGAAATCAGTGTAAGCCGCGACGCCCTGAGTGCCTACGGCAATCCCAGCGGCTACGTGGGAACGCTGCTGGCCCAGAACCGCCTCACGAGGGCGGGCGCCTGGCTGGCTTACCTGCGCGAAGTCCATCCCCGGTTCGAGGGTGGCCCCGCCCTGTACCTGCGCTACGCCAACCTGCTGGACGCCCAGGGGCGCGGCGGTGAGGCCGAAGAGTGGCGGCAATTTACGCGCACGCTGCGGGCGGGCACGCTGTACAACCTGGGGCCGGACGGAACAAAGCAGGTCCGGGATGCGGCCCGTCTGATGACGGTGGCGCTGCTGCTGACCCTGGCGGCGTCCTTTTTGACATTGAAGGTCCGGGCGTGGCGCGTGCAGGGCGAAGATACCCGCCCGCTGGGAGGCCGCTTCCGTTCGGTGCTGCGCCGTCCGTTGTCGCGGGCGCGGCGCAGCACCCTCGCCTATGCCTCTTTTGGCGAGCGTTTGGCGTTGGTGGCGCTGGCCCTGGGTCTGGTCGCGGCGGTGGGCGGCTGGCAGTGGACCAACCACACGGGGCAGGGGCTCAGGGCGGCGGCCCTCACATCGGGGACCTACGGCGGCGGCTGGGTCACGGCCCGCCTGGGCGACCTGAATCTGCGGCCCAGTCCCGACGCGGCGCTGCTGGCGGGATTGTCGGCCCAGCTGGACGGAGACAACAGCGTGGCCCGCGCCCAATACACCCGCGCGGGTCAGGATGCCTGCGCCCTCAACAATCTCGGTGTTATCGCGGCTGGGCGCGGCGACGTGCCCCAGTCCCGCGAAAGTTACCGCGCTGCTTTGGCCATCCGGCCTGATCTGGCCGCGGCCGCCTTCAATCTGGGCCTGAATCCGGGGACCCCTGGCACCACTTTTCAGCAGAGCTACCGTCCGGGCCAGCCCCGGCTGTGCTACCCCGAACAGCGCAGTCTGGCGCGTGCGGTCAGCGGCGATCTCAGCGTGACCCTCCAGCGCGACCTGCAACAACCGCTGGCCCTGCTCGGCGATACACCCAGCCAGAGTGCCCGTCTTGGCGCGGCCCTGCTGGGCGCACTGGCCTTGCTGGCGGGCACAGCTTTTGCCCTGCTGGTGCCCCGCGCCGCCACCGAAGCCCGTCTGCGCCGTCCCGCCGCTTACCGTCTGCTGGCGCTGCTGCTGCCGGGGGCAGCCCTCTTGGAAGGTGCCTGGGGCGGCATGTTGCTGCTGGCCTGGGGAGCCACTCTGGCCGCGCTGGCCCCCCTCACTGGCCTGATTACCTACTCGCAACTGCTGGACCCGGCCCAGATCACCACCCGCAATCTGCTGCTGGCGGTGCTGATTGGCGTGTACGCCCTCAATACGCTGGTATTTGCTCTGATCGAGCTGCGCTATGCCCGCACCAGGCGCCGGGAGCGGGCCGAGCAGTAACACCCAGAAGCCCAAAATTCAGCACGAGCAGCCCTCAACTCTCTGAGATCGCCCGTACCCGTCAGCGTTGACACCCGTTCCCTTCACTGTTTCTCTAAACAAGAGGGGAAGGCGGGACAGCTCAGCAGATGGGCGTCAGCTTCGGCAGGCATACTCGCCCGATGCCTGTGGCCACTCTGCCTGTTCTCCGTCTTCTTGCGCCGCACCGCCGACGAACCCGTTCTGTCTGGGTGGCGCTGACGCTCCTGCTTGCGCCGCTGGCCCTGCCTGCCTTTGCGCCCGTTTATGCCGCCTCTGTCGGGGCGGCGCAGCTGACCATTACCACCGATCAGACTGCCGCGTACCTGAACGGCGAGAGCACCAAACTGTTGAATTCTCCGCGCCTGATCGGGGGCCGCACCATGTTGCCGCTGCGTGAAACGGTGGCGCTGCTGGGCCAATCCCTGAATGTGGGCAATGGGCAACTGCAACTGGGCAAGCTGGTGATCGACACACGCACCAATCGGGCGTCTCTGGCAGGCCAACTTCAACCAGAGGGCAATGTGGTCAGCACGGCGGGTGTCCTGTACCTCACGGCCCGCCTGATTGCCGACGCCCTGAACGCCAACATGAGCGTAGACGATACAGGCCGCACGCTGACCCTGACTGCCCTGCGCGACGGCGGGAATCCATTGGCTCCGCAGGCCCGTTTTTCTACCGACAAGAATGTGTATGCGCCCGGCGAACGGGTCATCTTTACCGATTATCCCTTTGATCCAGACGGTTCAGACATTGTGTCGCGCCGCTGGACAGGGCGGCAGGAGGTGTACTTTCAGCCCGGAACGTACACGGTGGGGTTGCAGGTCACCAATGCGCGGGGGCTGCAGAGCACCCCGTTCACGCGCACCATCCGGGTCGAGGGGATTTCCATAGATTCGCCTCTGACCTACGCCCTGAAATACGCCGATCCCGGCGAGGCTTTTCCCGATCCAGCGGTGCTGAATTATCCGGCAGTGACCCCGCAGGCGGTGAGCGGCCCCAGTATTCCGCTGCTGTTCAGTGACAGTCCCGAGGCCCCCACCCAGAGCGGCGTGCTGTATCAGGACAGCGTGGTGGGCCGCGCCCGGTTGCTGGCGTACCACCTGAACGCACTGGGCAAGCCCGCCCGCCTGTATGTGCTGGCCCGCAACACAGAAAGCCGGCCGGTCGAGGTCCGCACCGAGCGCTTGGGCGAAACGGCCCCGACCCGTATTGAGGGCCTGCTGGGACAGGTCACGTTGCTGGATTACTTTGCCCACACGGGCAGCCAGACGCTGACCCTGGCTCCGGGCCAGAGCGCCGCCGCCTATGCCAGCCCGACCCTCAGCCCCGGCAGCGGCGTCAATGTCATGCAGGATCTGGTCACCACTGGCCGCGTCGAGCTGACCTTCCTGATGTTGGAAGACGGCCTGCCCGTCAGCGGTCAACTGGTGCAGCAACTGCCCTACCTGCCCAGCGATGGCCGCCATGTGCGCGGCACCTTTCCCGAAGCAGTCCGCAGCCTGCGCGTCAATCTGGTCAGTCTGCCTGCCCGCATCGTGATTGGTGACGGTATGGTTGACCCAGCCATCACGGGCACCGACATGCTGACGGGCCAATCGGTGCGCCTGCTGGGCAATTACGGCGTCCTGTACGATCTGGAGGTCAACGGTGCGTCGGGCACGGCGGTGGCGTTCAGCCCACGCGGCGGCCTGTACCGGGGAGCCATGAACGTAACGGACGGGCCGCTGGTCCAGACCATCAAGTTGCCGCGCACCGGCACGGCCCTGGCCCCAGACCAGCCCGTGTTGTTGTGGCGGCCCCAGACCGACCGCCTGAATATTGATTTTGTACCGGCCAGTGGCAGCAATCTGCCCATCAGCCTGGTGTTTTACCGGACCAGGGTCCAGAGCGGCTTCGGGGGAATCATCAAAAACTATCAGCCGTAAAGGTTGTCGGCAACGCGGCGGGGAAGCTCTGGAACATGTTCAGGCTCTCCCCGCCGCTGGTTTTTCCTCTGGCTTACAGCGTCTGGGTGGCCTGCACCCACCAGTCCGGCCGGTACTGAGCAATGGCCCGCGCCGCGTCGTGGGCCTGATCATCGTTGTCGGCAATGGCGTAGCAGGTGCTGCCTGACCCACTCATCAGGGGCGAGCGCAGGCCCGCCTCGGCCAGCAACTTCAGCGCCTCCTGCACCGGGGGATGGCGCAGCGCCACATGCGCCTGCAGGGCATTGAGATAGGGCACGGGGCGGCCACTGGTCAGCGCCGCCAGAATGCCCTCGATATCCAGTGCGGGCGAAAACTCTTCCTCATCGTCCAGCCAGCGGTAGGCGTCGGCAGCGCTGACTTCGACGCCCGGATTCACCAGCACCAGCGGCACACGGGGCACGGGCAGCGGCGTGAGGATTTCACCCACGCCCTCGGCAATGGCGGCCTGCCCGATCAGAAAGAACGGCACATCGGCTCCCAGTTTCAGCGCCAGCGTGGGCAGATCGAGCCCCGCCGGAAAAAGCCGTGCCAGTGCCATCAGCGTGGTGGCGGCGTCGCTGCTGCCGCCCCCCAGTCCAGAGGCCAGGGGCAGCCGCTTGATCAGGGTCAGGTGTACCCCGGTGTCTAGGCCCGCCGCATCCAGGTAGGCGCGGGCCGCCCGGTACACCAGGTTTCTGGCATCAGTCGGAAGGTTGGCCCCCTCCACCGTCAGCGTCAGCGTGGGCGCGGGCTGAATCTGAAGGTCGTCGCCCACGCCCAGCGGCACCATGACCGTATGAAGCTCGTGGAAGCCGTCGGCCCGCAGCCCACGCACACTGAGGCCCAAATTCACCTTCGCCGGGGCGAAATAGCTGATGGGCTGGGTGCGGGTTGGGGCAACTTGGGTCATCAGCGGCAGCATTCCACACTGGAGCAGGATGGTGGAAGGGGCAGGTTAGAGCGGTTGCTTCATCAGCGCCAGAGCTTGGGAACCATGTGGGTTTTTGGTTGACTGCCACGGGTTCCCCAGTTTCCAGAGAGGGTCAGGAAACGGGTCACGCTGTTTCGCCGCTCTACAGGTCTGCTCGGCAGGAGGGCGCTTGCTGCGTTCAGATTGAGCAGAATCCCTCAACTGAAGCGCAGTGGCCTGGCCTCTTGACGGCCTTCTGGCCTTCACCGGCTATCCCACGCCCTGAAACTGCACCAGAACGCCCTGCCCGTCGGCGGCCTGCCGTGCCTGCGTCAGTTGGGTATGCGCCCCCACCAGCAGGGCACGCTCGGGCCGTTGCCACAGCGCCTGCGCGATTTTGCTGGCCCGGCGCACCAGCAGCGTTTCTCCGGGCAGGGCCAGAGTTACGGCGGCCAGGAGGGCCTGTGCGCTGGGCGGCACATCCGACAGCAGATCAAGGTTGACGTGGGCAGTAACGCGCTCACTGCCCCGGCGCAGGCTGACGCGGGCTTGGGGCACACTGTGCCGCTGTTCGATCAGCACATCCGCGTGCGGCGAATCCAGTCCCGTTGTACTCAGGCCGCGCCGGGCATCGTTGGCCAGGTGGTGGGCATCCTGCATGTGCCGCCGCGTGCGGGTCACGTAATCCACGCGC
This sequence comes from Deinococcus sp., assembly GCA_028287665.1. Taxonomy (GTDB): domain Bacteria; phylum Deinococcota; class Deinococci; order Deinococcales; family Deinococcaceae; genus Deinococcus. The sequence continues at coordinate 7,327 of JAQBPF010000096.1, forward strand.
AGAGAGATGCCCCGTGCTTCGGCCTCCTCCTGCACCTCGCGGGCCGCGTCAGCCAGCAGGTGCGGCCCGCGCCCCCGAGCCACCGAGGCGATCACGGCCTCATTGTCGGTATGCACGCTGAGAGGCTGGCCGTCAGGCGCGTGCCGCAGGGCTTCAAGCACCGCGCGGAGTTCGGCGGCATTGTTGTCGGGTGCCTCCAACTGGCCCTGAAAGCGGGTGGGCAGCGTGCCGGGCCTCAGCAGCACCAGACCCCAGCCGCCCACGCCGCGCCCGTCAGGTAATTCGTGCCAGCTGGCATCCACGAACGCATGGTTCATCAGGGTTCCTCTGTGGGATGAAAAGTGTGGGATGAACAGAGAGAGATAGAGCGGAAAAGGCAGGCCAGAGAACCCAGTTTAGGGCGTGCGGCACAGCCTGATCGTGTGTGCCACCTACATCACAGACTCAGATCGAGCACCCGCCCCAATACCCGCTGGGCCTGCAGATGCAGGCTGCGTGGATCGTAATCGCCACGCTCGACCGCCGCCAACAGGTCGGGCGAGAGGCCCGCTTCCTGCGCCATGGTGGTCAGCGAAATGCCCAACAGGCGGCGTCGGACACCGATGGCGTGGGGTACAGCAGGTGGGGTGGGAAGGTCCATAGAGTATCTTGCCGTACCTGACCCGCCGGGAATGCAATACTGCTTTCATCATGGATGTTCTCGCGCTGTATAAGGAAGCGGGCGCCTACCACGAGGGGCATTTTCTGCTCGCCTCGGGTCGCCATTCACCCAAGTTTTTGCAGTCCACCACGGTGTTGCAGTACCCCCACCTGACCGAGCGGATTGGGCAGGCCATCGCCGAAAAGTTGCGCGAGGCCCACATCGGAGCGCGTCTGGTCGTCGGCCCGGCCATGGGCGGCGTGGTGCTGGCCTACGAGGTGGCCCGGCATATCGGGGGCCGCGCCATTTTTTCGGAAAAAGTGCAGATGGAAGGTGGCAGCAACGCCATGAAGATCCGCGAGGCCTTTACCCTCTCGCCCGGTGAACCGTTTGTGGCTGTAGAAGACGTGCTGACCACGGGCGGCAGCGTCATGAAAGCCGTTCGCGCCACGGAAGCGGCGGGCGGGCGCTGCGTCGGTATTGCCTGCATCGTGGACCGCCGTAAGGAAGAAGGCCCGCTGGAAGGCTATCCGCTGATTGCCCTCACGCGCCTGACTTTTGATACCTACGCCCCAGCCGATGTGCCGGACTGGCTGGCCGAGCGGCCCCTGCAGGAGATTTAAGGTGTTCTAGACGGGGCTTTTGCCTCCGCGCCTTGCGACGGATTTTCTCCCGGTTTCTTGGGTGGCTGCCACGCTTTCCCCACCCCCACAGGGGTCAGAGGAACTGGCGTTGTACTGGGCAGATGTCATCCTGTCGCGTCCAGATTTGGCCAAATCGTCCATCTGAAGCTGAATCGCCCGTCCTCTTGATGCTGGAATTGGCCCACCCGCTGCGCGGATGACGGCCTCACACGCACTTGAGCGGAAACGATTTGGGGATTCGGCTTTTTAGCCCTCTACCCTTTTGAGAGAGGGGCGCTGTGAAATAGCGGGGTGAGTGAGCGCGAGCGATTGCCCTCCCACCCCGGCCTCAACTCAGTCCAAAATTCCAATTTATCTACCGCACCTCCTTTCCGGGTGCGGTTTTTTGTCGTACTGCTGCAGAATCTTCAGGCCAAGTCCTCAGCCCAAAAATTCGCCTGCCGAACTTACCTCAAAAATCTGAAGCCCTGACCTTCATAAAGGCTTGACAGAACGGGGAGCTAGGGCGCACACTTCGTTTACTCAATGTAATCGTTTGCAAGCACCGCTTCTCGTCTGGACGCGGCCCACAGTTTCAAATTCACGCATAAAGGATTAATAGTTTGCAATGTCTAGTATCCAAGATGTCGC
>JAQBPF010000098.1 GCA_028287665.1 Deinococcus sp.
CGCCGTCCAGCACATACACATGGCCCTGCGTCACGGCAATGCCCACAGGTTGCAGCAGTTCGCCTTCGCCCAGGCCGTAGGCACCGAACGCCAGAATCTCCCGGCCATCGGGGCCATGCTTGCGGACCAGCGCCCCGGTTTTGCCCTGCCGGTATTCCAGAAGCGTGACATACAGGTTGCCCTCAGCGTCGCCCGCCATGGCATTGGGGGCGCTGGGCAGATTGCCCTCGGCGTTGCCCTGATCGCGCATGCTGACCCGCAACTTGCCCTTCAGGTCCAGCAGGCGCAGGGTGCCGCGTTTTTCCTGCACGCTCATCGCCAGCGTCACGGGATCAGAAAACACCTCGTCGGTCAGCACGCCCGCGTCTATCCGCGCCATCACTTCATCCAGCGTGGGGCGCTGAGCAGGGTCCTTTTCAATCATGTTCAGGATGAGGTCGTTGAGCTTGCCCGGCACTTCCAACCGCACCTGCTTGGGCGGTTTGGGCGATTCGAAGACCTGCTGATGCACGACAGCCTCGTAGCTTCCCTTGAAGGCGGTCTGCCCCGTGACCATTTCGTAGGCCAGCAGCCCCAGGGAATACACGTCGCTGCGGGCGTCTACGCGGTTGCCCTTGGCTTGTTCGGGGGCCATATAGATCGGAGTGCCCACCCGCGCCCCGGTCATCGTGAGGCGGGTCAGCACCTTGCCCACCGCGATACCGAAATCCATCAGCTTGATGCCGCCTTCGCGCAGTTGGCCCTCCACGAAGGCGTTTTTAACCACCATGACGTTGGCAGGCTTGATGTCGCGGTGCACCACATTTTGCATATGAATATGCCGCAGTGCGTCGGCCAGCGCCCGGATCACCTGCACGCCTTCAGGGAAGCTCATGGTGCGGTTTTCCAGAACGGCTTCCAGGCTATCGCCGTCCAGAAATTCCATAGCGATGTAATGCTCCTGGGGCTGCATCCGGTAGTCGTAGACCCGCACCACGTTGGGGTGGTTAAAGCGCTTGAGCACCTCGGCTTCACGGTAAAAACGCTTCACGAATTTGGCATCCGCGAGGTACTTTTCCTGCGGCACTTTCAGGGCCACGATGCGGCCATCCTGCCGTCTGCGGGCGCGGTAGACGCTGCCCATGCCGCCAATCCCGATCCGGTCAAGCACCTCGTACTCCTGAAAACGCAGATCCGTAACGGTCTGGGTCAGGGTGGCGCGGCGAGACGGCGGAGGGGCGGGCGGAGCCGTGCGCTGCACCCGGACAGGCTGGGTCGGTTTGCCCGTAGACCGCATCGAAGGCGCGAAACTGCGCCCACCCAGGAGAAATGCACCGCTTCCGACCAGGACCGCCACCACGCTCAGCACGCCTTGAGCCCGGTCCAGACTGATCCAGCCTTCGCCGGACCCCACGGCCAGAGCCACGATCACAATGGCCATGCCCAGTCCCCAGACCACCAACAACACAGTCAGCACCCGCTCGCTGGCCCGCACAGTCAGGAGCAGACCAACCACGAACAGCGCGGTCAGCAGCAGCAGATTCAAAGGCCACTCCCACGGGGGGCAGGGGCAGGCGGGCGCAGAAAGGGCGTCATGTCGTTATAGTTATACTGGACAGCTGTTGCGCTGAACTTACGGTCTTACACAAAAGTCGAAACTGGAACGGTCTGGAGGGGCGTGCCACCCTGACATCGCCCCGGCACTTCAGAGGCCAGGGTGGCTTCTGGCGCAGGCTGATCAGGCCTCTGAGGGCCGGAAAACTCGCCCGGCTTACAGAGCTTCGGGCACTCCTCCATTCTCCCTCAGTGATTGGCTGCCCCCACCGCCAGAAATCTGTCTTGCCCTTGGGTGTAGTGCCGCTGTGCCAGTCCCCACTGTGCAGAGGGCTGCTGGGCCTGAAGACCACTGCGGAGACAGGTTTGCGTGAGGCCGGGTGCCTATACTGAAGACGTGACTTACTGGGCTGAACTGGTGGAATTGTATGAGTACAAGGTCGCCGACGCGCTGGATGGCCGGGTTCCACGTGGCGGACGGCGTTCGCTGACCGAACTGCGGGATGAACTGCTGGGCGCACCGCTGGAGCCGATGTTGCTGCGCCGCATGATGGAGTGCGACCGCCACTACCGCAACATGTTTAAATCAGGCCACAGCACGGCCATCCTGTCGCGCCCGGCCCCCAAGGCGGTGCCCGAATGGAGCGCGCCTGCCCGCGCCGACAGCCCGGAATCTCAGGCCTGGGAAGAGCTGCAACGGATGGCCTGGCATGCCCGGCTCAAAACATCCCTGTTGGACCTGGCCCAGTTGTGGAGCCGTGAAACAGACCGAACTGCCCTGCGGGTGCTGTACACCGTGCAGGAAAACGCCGAGCGCGAGGGCCGCAGCATTGGCACCCGCTTGCCCGTTCCCGCCGCAGGCGACCCACTGGTGTCGTTGCACGATGCCGAAGTCGTGGCACGCGTGGCTTCCAGCTTTGCCGATCTGCTGCTGACTGAGGAGGGCCGCACGCGGGTCAGAACGGCGCTCTCGGTGACCCACGAAGAACCTTTTGCCCGTCATCCGGACGAGGACGTGATGGCCGCCCGCCTGGCCGCCGCCGAGCGCGAACGGCTGGCCCCCGAAGCCCGCGCCGCGCTGGTGGCTGCCGTGCGGGCCCAGTACCCACAGGCCCGCGATCCCCGTGAACGCCCCGCGATCCGGGAGGCGGCGCGGCAGTTGCAGCGCACGCTGGACGACCTGCTGGCAGGAGCCCCCGCCAACACGATGGCAGGCACGCCCAGCCACAGCATCCTCTATGCACTGGACCCTCACTCATCTCTGCCCGCCCCGGATGACGGCAAAGATCAACTGGTCATTCATCTGGAGGGCGGACAGGCGACCCACTGGCGGGGCATGGACCTGCGCTGGCAACCCATAGGCAGCAACTGGCAATTGCAGTTCGGACCCCATGTGGTGTTGCTGCGGAGCGATTTGCCGCCCGCCGAGCGCAGTGTGGTGATGGGCCCAGCCCGGACGCAGATTCGGGCCTTCGTGAGCGGAGCCTACGTGCTGCTGAGTGTCGATGGCCGCCCCGAGGAAGAAATCGGGCGCCTGGCCTCGAAAGCCAGGGCCATTGCCCTGCTGCTCAATGCCGAGGAAGACTATGCCAACCTGCGTCTGGCACGGGCGGCCGCCCAGATCATCCGCAACGGCACCATCGATACGGTGGCCCTTGGAGCCGCCAGTGCCGAAAAGTACGCCTCTGCGGCCCCAGAAACGCTGATCGCCTTTGCCCGCAAAGGAGTGGAAGCGCTGATGGCCCGGCTCCAGCGCTCGACTCCGGCCAGCGCCGCAAACAGTATTCACGGGGCCGCCGAACGCCTGGGGCTCGATTCAGAACGCGCCATTCATTTGCACGAGGCGCTGCATATCGCCACTTTTACGCCCGAGCCGCTGCCCAGCCCGGTGGCCAATACCTCGGTGCAACTGGCCGATACCGGAGAGTTCAGGAGTGTCCTGCTGGGCCAGGACCCCGTGACCCTCCGGAGCGGTGAGCGGGCCCTGACGCTGCGGCTGGACTATAAGGGCGAGTTGGCCGCCGTGTTGCCCGGCCACCCCGCCGCCACCCTGCACGATCTGCTGGTCGTGCGTGTGCCGGGTCTCAGCCTGCTGTTGGTGCGCCAGGGCACGTGGCTGGCCGCTGCCGCTCTGCACGATACCGGCCCCAGCCAGGCCACCTCGCCCGACACTCTGAAGCGCACATCGGCAGACACTTCTGCAAATCAGGCCCTGCGCGCGCCCTACGACAGCAAGAATTGAGGCCCAGGCCAGGCACTCCTTAAAGTGGAGCCCCCTCGCCGCCCCTTTTTTCTTCGATCACACCCAATCGGCGGGTGCCGGGATCGGTGGCGACGATCAGTGCGGCCAGACCCGTGATGCCAAATACAACGGCGTGAAGAGGTTCGGTCCCCAGTTCGGTAAAAGCGAGGGCCGCGCTGACGACCACGCCCACCAGCAGGGTCACCAGACTGCGGTCAAAGGGCGGGTGCGGCGTGAGGCGGGCCGCGTTGAAGCGTTGGGCGGCCAGGGTCAGAAAGACGGCGGCCAGGGGCCAGGCCACCAGTTGGCGGTTGGCTGCATCCTCCTCCCCGACCTGACTGATGCCGTGTCCCAGACCCACGCCCAGCATGATCACGCCCAGCGTAAAAGGCAGATGCCCGTACAGCCACACCAGCAGCACTCCCACCCGCGATTCGTGATGCGCCGACAGGATGGGCAACATGCGGGGCTGATCAAAATACAGCCGCCAGAGCGCCACCGAGGTCAGGATGGCAAACAGGGCGGGGGCCAGAAAAGTCAGGCTCAGGTCCTGCTGACGCCCCCCATCGACGACTTCGGTCACGATGGCCCCAAGGGCAATAATCTGCAGCAGGCCGACGCGCTCGGGCAGATGAGCCTGATGCGGCAGGGCCTCCAGACTGCGTGACCGAATCAGAATAGGCGTCAGGATATCGGTGGCCAGTGCCGCCGCCCAAAAGCCCAGCAGGATGGCAGGCGACTGGGTAAAGAGGGCCGAGGCCAACCACAACACCGCCGCCAGCCCGAACCCCACGGCTGTGGGACGCACGAAATGCACCGCGTCGGGGGACTGACGAAGCACGGCCAGATACATCACGACCAGTACGGCGCGGTTGAAGGCGAAGGCCACCGCAAACAGCGCCCCGATATCCAGCACATCGCCGCGCAGTGACAGCGCAATCATGGCCATAGAAACCAGTTGGGTCACGGTGCCCCAGCGGTAGGCCCGGCCATCGTTGCCGTAGCGCCCCGCGAAGGTGGTATTGCCTGCCCACGCCCACCAGACCGCCGTAAACATCAACAAAAATACCCCGATGTTCTCGGCGGTCGGGGAGGTGCCCAGCCGTTTGGCCAACTGATCGAAGGCCACCACGAAAATCAGATCGAAAAACAGTTCCAGCCAGGACACCTTCTGTTCGTCGGGCGCGTCTCCCTGGCTTTCCCCCGCCGCAGAAGAACTCGCCTCAGATCCAGTGGCGTCTTGTTCGATGTCGACGCTGTCCGGGTGGCCGTGGCTCACCGGAGTCGGCCCAAGCTTTTGCGAATCAAGGCGTCTGCTGATTGCTCGGGATCAGCGCCCAACAGTTCGGCCACCACGCCACGCACCTGAGCTTCGCGGAATCCCAGCGCCAGCAGAGCGTCTATGGCGTCTCGGCCTGCACTGTTGTTCACGGGCATGACCTTGACGCCGCCCACCACCGGAGCCGCCAGATGTTCCGGAATCTTATTCTGAAGCTCCAAGACCAGCCGTTCAGCCGTCTTTTTGCCCACGCCCGAGACGCTGCTGAGCAGCTTGACATCGCCGCTCAGCAGGCCCTGAGCCAGGGCAGATACCGGCATCCCCGAAAGCATCGCCAGGCCAAGTTTCGGCCCCACGCCGCTGACCCCAATCAGGAGGTCGAACAGGCGCAGGCTATCGGCATCCGAGAATCCGAACAGCAGTTGGGCATCCTCACGGACCACGAAGCGGGTATTGAACTCGGCCACATCACCGACTTTCAGGCGGCCCAGAGTACTGACCGGGCACTGCACCTCGTACCCCAGCCCGCCCGCCACCACCACGGCGCTTCCCTCACGAATTTCGCGCACTACGCCACTCAGGTAAGCAATCACACTCTAGAGTTTAGTGCGGCGTGGGGGTTCAAACAGGGCCAAAGCCGGAAGTATGAGTTTCGGTTGCGTTGAGAGTTGTGGGCGCTTTGGGTGGAATCATACGGACTCCACTCAAGTCCGCCACAACCGGAATCTCACCGCTTGCAGCTCCGTCAGGTGGAGCCCGTCGTCTTTCGTCCTCGCCTTGCCCGGGGTTCAAGCCCAAACTACGGGGCTTTTAACCAGAATCCTTATCAGACAAAGGCTGAGGGGAAGCCCACCTGCAAGGCTTCCCCTGCATTCAGCAGAGGCGGGCTGAACCTGAATCAGGCCACCTTGGGCCTCACCACACTTATCGCCAGCAACGCCGCGCCGATCACCGCTATGCCCAGCGATCCCCACACGAACCCCTGCGCCGGATGGGCGGCAGGCGCGGCCAGAACGAGTGGACTGAGGAACTGGCCCAGAAACACGGCGCTGCTCATTCCGGCGGTGATGCGGCCACGCCACGCAGCAGGCGTCAGATCGGCCAGCCAGGCATAGAGGTTGGGAAAAACCAGTCCGCCGCCCAGTCCGGCCACAATCAGACCCACCAGCACGGCAGGAATACTGTGGGCCAGCGAAACCAGGCCCCAGCCCGCAGCCAGCAGCAGCATCCCCAGCGCCGCCACCCGCCGGGGGTCAAACCGTCCGGCAAAGCGCGAATACCCCAGTGAGGTCAGCGCGGCAATCAGGGTAAAGGTGCCCAGCAGCAGCCCCGTGGCAGCGGGCGCGGCCCCCAACGCCTGAAGCAAAAACGGCCCCTGGGCAGGCATCAGGTAGAACACGGCCATGTAGGCCAGCGCCAAAAAGTACACCAGCGCCACGGCCAGCCAGCGCGGTTTTTCGGCCGCTTCGGCAGGGCTCACGCCGCCCGGTACACCTTTGGGCAGGCGCAACACCAGTGGAATCAGCAACACGGAGATCAGGTAGAGGCCAAACGGAGCACGCCAACCCACCCCTGCCAGCAGACCGCCCAGAGGAAGCAGCACCGCACCGCCGAAGCTGGTAAAGGCCGCCTGCTGGCTCAGAAACTTGCCGCGTGCTGGCCCGGAGAACAGGTCGTTGACCAGTGCGCCGCCCGCCGTCATGGTTCCGGCCACGGCAAAGCCCAGAATGACCCGTCCGGCCAGGACTTCGCCCAACGACTGCACCACCAGCCCGCTTGCGCCGCCCAATGCGTACAGAACCAGCGACCACAGCAGCACGGGCCGCCGTCCAAATCGGTCGGCCAGCACGCCGCTGAGGGGCGCACTGATGGCAATGACCAGTCCCACGATGGTCAGCGCCAATTTGACCAGCAGGTTGGCATTGGGCTGATCGGCAAAATGGGCCTGCATGGCGGGCAACGCGGGCGCGATGGTGGCTCCCGACATGATGGTCAGGGCCGCCAACAGCAGCAGCGTCAGGCTGGTCAGGCGGTCGGGCAGGGCAAGGGGCGGGCCAGCAGAGGTGGACCCTGGGTCAGACGAGGCGGGCGCGGTGCGAGTCATGCCGAATACTCTAACTTGAAGAAATCAACTGGTTTGTCAGGCAAAGTCACATATGAGCCATTTGGCTTGGTGTGGTCAGAGAAGGGCTGCCTTTGCGGTGCACCTCCAGGCAGGGAGGGTCTGCCATCCGGCCCCGCCCTCTGGCAGACGGTACAAGCTCTTCTTTCCGGTAGACTGGGGCCATGAACGTGTGGCCTTTTCCAACTTCCTTGCCCGCACATGGGCCAATGATGGCGCGACTGCCCCTGTCTGCCTGACTGTGTCCAACTGGCTGTGCCTGACTCACTGCGCCCAACTGACTGTGGCTTTAGGAAATGCACAACGGGCACACGGCACCGGGGCGCAGAGAAGAGCGCCCTTTTTTGTAAATCAGCAGCGTCCAAGCAGGCCGCACTTCCTGGCGGCGCAGTTTTGTATCTTAACTAGGTTGCCCCGGCGTTCCTCTCATCAGGGAAAGGGCCGGGCGAGGAGAAGGCCAACATGACGAATCAGCCTGAGAAGAAAGATTTTTTTATTACCACCGCCATTGATTATGCCAACGGTGCGCCGCACATCGGGCATGTCTACGAAAAAATCTTGGCCGATGCCATTGCCCGCTTTATGCGCCTGTCGGGACGAGAAGTACAGTTTGTGACCGGCACTGACGAACACGGCGAAAAGATTGCCAAAGCTGCCGCCAAAGCCGGACAGACACCGCAAGCCTTTGTAGACGACCTGAGCCTGCGGGCCTTCAAGGGGCTGTGGGACCGCCTGGAGATCAGCTACGACGATTTTATTCGCACCACTGAAGGTCGCCACAAACGGTTTGTACAGGAA
>JAQBPF010000114.1 GCA_028287665.1 Deinococcus sp.
CGACGATATGCAGGGCGAATTTGAGGCCGAGATCGAGCGAATTGAGGGTGACTTGCGTGAGCAGGTGCAGCAAAAAGCCCTGCCTGCTCCCGGCGAAAAGCTCGATCCGCGTGACCGTCCTGTGTACGTGATCAGTATTGCCGCCGAACTGGTGGACATGCACCCGCAAACGCTGCGCCTGTACGAGCGCAAGCAACTGATTCGGCCCGGACGCAGCAGCGGCAAGACCCGCCTGTACAGCGAGCGCGACATCGAGCATCTGCGCGAAATCCGCCGCCTGACACAGGAACTCGGCGTGAATCTGGCGGGCGGGGAAGAAGTGATGCGCCTGCAACACGAACTCGACGATATGCAGGGCGAGTTCGAGGCCGAAATTGAGCGCATTGAGGGTGAATTGCGCGAGCAGGTGCAGCAAAAAGCTCTGCCTGCCCCCGGCGAAAAACTGGATCCGCGTGACCGTCCTGTCTACGTCATCAGTATTGCTGCCGAACTGGTGGACATGCACCCGCAAACCCTACGCCTCTACGAGCGCAAGCAACTGATCCGGCCCGGACGCAGCAGCGGCAAAACCCGTCTGTACAGCGAGCGCGACATCGAACATCTGCGAGAAATCCGCCGCCTGACACAGGAGCTGGGCGTGAATCTGGCGGGCGTCGAGGAAATTATGCGCCTGCGGCACGCGCTGGACGGCGCACGCACCCACCTGGAGGGCAATGTCCAGAAGTTGCAGGACGACATTACCGAACGCATGACCCTGTGGCGAGAATTGCCCGCGCCAGAGGAAACGGCTTCAGAGGACGCTGCCCGCTCTGTGCCCGCCCTTCAGGGCGAAGGTTGATGGTGGGTGCAGGAAGACTCGGCGAAAGAACACAGCGAGTAGGCGCAGGTGTTGCCGTGCTTCACCACGCAACAGTCCTGCTGGTTTGCCGCACCGACAACGGCCTCTGGGACGTTCCCGGCGGAGCAGTGGAACCGGGTGAAGCCGTGGAAGACGCCGCCCGCCGAGAACTGCTGGAGGAAACCTCTTTGAGTGTGGGACCCCTTAAACTGCTGGGCGTGTTCAGTGGCCCCAACTTCCAGCACACCTATCCGGATGGCCATGCCGTGGAGTGGGTCACGGTACTTTTCGCTGCCTCCTGGCAGGGTGAGGCACCGAAACCGGGGGATGACGCCGCCCAGGTCGCCTGGTGGCCTCTGACAGCTCTGCCCGGCAACAGCGCTCCGGCCACTGCCCACTCCCTGGGCTCGCTTCAGGGTAATTCTGGGGCGGCGTATGCCTGATCTGTGGGTGGTGGGCGATATTCACGGAGCCTACGACAAGGTTCGGGCCATCCTGCTGCGGGCAGGGCTGATCGACTTTGATGGTGCCTGGACGGCAGGAGACGCGCATCTGGTGTTCCTGGGCGATTACATGGACCGGGGGCCAGACGGACTGGGCGTGGTGCGCTTTGTGCGGAATCTGGAGGTACAGGCGCGGCTGGCAGGCGGCGAGGTCACGGCGCTTCTGGGCAACCATGAGGTGATGTTTCTGGCGGCCCAGCGGTTCCGGCGCACCGATCCCGACGACCAGTACGGCTTTCACGATTACTGGATCAGCAACGGCGGGCAACCCCGCGACGCCGCCCGCATGGAGGCCGGCGATCATGCCTGGCTCAGCGAACGCCCGGCCCTGGCCCGCGCAGGCAACTGGCTGCTGATGCACGCCGATACACGCATGTACACCCGTTTTGGTGGCAGCATCGAGGACATTAACGCCGCCATCCGCGCCCTGCTGCAAACCAACGAACCCGAAGCGTGGGGCAGCTTTGCCAATGCGTTTGCCGACCGCTTCGCCTTCTCGCTGAGTGGCGGAGAAAAGGCCGCGTCGCAGATCTTGCGGGTTCTTGGCGGTGAGCGGCTGGTGCACGGACATACGCCCGTCTATATCCTGCTGGATGAGAACATGCATGGCCCCACCCTCGGCCCCGGCGCACCGATTCCCTACGCGGGGAGGCTGTGCGTGGCGATGGACAGCGGTATGGCCTACCGCGACGACGCTGGATTTATTGCCCGCCTGGACGCCACAGGCATTGCCGAAGTGGTGACCTTTCCCAGTGGTGCGCCGCTACACTGAGCAGCCGATTTACCCTGTCATACAGCCAAAAAAAGCCCCGCGTGGAGTGTCTCCGGCGGGGGTGAAGGATGAAGTTATGGGTTCTTAGCATGCTTTACGGGTCCGGACCGGGCCGAGCGTGCCGTAACCATGCGCGTGCAGGGCGTGAACCAGGTCGGCAGGGTTCTGGTGGGCGTCTACCGGGCGGGCTTCCAGCGTGGCGTCTCCGAGGCGGGCCACAGGCCAGACGCGCAGTTGCCAGCCAGCCAGGGCAGGGGCGGTGGGCAGGCTATCGGGCGTGGTGATTTCCAGCACATATGTACCGAAGAGGGTGGGGTCAGAAGACACGGTGCGGGGGGTGCTCACCGGGGTGGGGTTGAAGAAGGGCATCGGGGCAACGGCGGTACGGAAAGCGCGGTAAGTCATGGGGAAAACCTCCTGCCCCTAGAGTGCGCTCATTTACTCTCACAGGACATCGGCAGCGTGCTGGACGTGCTGGCTGGGGCATCGGGTTCACCGATAGGGCCAGGGCAGATGGGGTTTAGAATGTCCCATGAGCCAACGCCGTCAGCAAGCGCCGCCTGTCGATTCGGTGATTCAGCCCCAGCAGGCCCAGACTCAATATGCTCAGACTCAGCACAGCCAGCAGGCCCAGCCCACGCTGGCGCAATTGCGGGCGCTGCTGCTGGTGGCAGAGTCGGGCGGCTTTGGCGAGGCGGCGGCAGAAGCGGGCGTGTCTCAGTCCAGCCTCAGTGAGGCGGTGAGCAAGTTGGAAACGGCGGTGGGCAGGCCCCTGCTGCGGCGCACCCAGGGCGGAACTGTGCCCACGGCGGCGGGCTTGCGGGTGCTGGTGCATGCCCGCGCCGCTGTGCAGGCCGCCGCCGATGTGCTGCTGGCCGCGCAGGATGAGGGTGCCTTGTCGGGCCGTCTGAGGTTGTCGTCATTCCGCTCTACCGCCACGCATCTGCTGCCGCCCGCGCTGTCTGCCTTCCGGACGCAGTATCCGGGCGTAACCGTCATGCTGCTCGACAGTGAAGCGCACGGCGGCAGTGAATCGGCGGTGCGGGCGGGCCGGGTCGATCTGTCGGTGGTGGTGGGGCGGCAGGTGCCGGGGCTGCTCCTCACGCCATTGGCCGAAGACGAATACCTGTATGTGGCCCCCGAATCACGCGGGCTGCACCCCGTCTCGTGGGCTGACCTTGCTGCCGCGCCCATGATTTTGCCCCCGCACCGCGACCCCTGTTTCGAGCGGGTCCGTGGCTATCTGGAGGCCCACGCCATTCCCCTCACCGACCTGATGGAAGTCGAGCAGGACAGCGTGACCCTCAGCATGGTGCGCTACGGCCTCGGCATCACCGTGATGCCCCGGCTGGCGCTTTCGCCGCTGCCGCCGGGCCTGATTGCGCTGCCGCTGCCTGAACCGTTGGCGCGTCCGCTGTCGCTGGCGGTGCTGCCCCAGCGGGCGGGGTTGCCGTTGGTGCGGGCCTTTACGCGGGTGCTGCTCGATAGCGTGCAGGCGCAGGCGGCCCAGACTCCGAGCGTGCCGGAAGTGATTGCCGTGGAGAATAAGGGGAGCGAGCGGGTGCGGCACTGAGGGCCATCTGTCTCCCTCTCCAATTCGTCACGTCCCGCCGTACTTTGCTACACTCCCCCCATGAAGCGCGTGTCCTCCCTCTCCCTGTGTTGTCTGCTCCAGCGGTAAAGCAGGGCACACCCGCCTGCCGCCGCGCCAAGTTGTCTGGCGCGGCGTTTTTCTATCTTCTTCCTACCTGTACCGACCACCCACTGGAGCCAGCATGACGTACCCTAGCCACACACCACCTGACCCCGATATCTTCCTGTACGACACCATGCAGCGCCAGAAAGTGCGGTTTGTACCCACCACGGCGGGGCGTGTGGGCATGTACCTCTGCGGGCCGACCGTGTACAGCGACGCGCATCTGGGCCATGCCAAAAAAGAAGTGGCCTTTGACGTGATTCGCCGCGCCCTGATGCACTTCGGGTACGCCGTGCGCTACGTGACCAACATTACCGACGTGGGCCACCTGCAAAACGATTCCGACGACGGCGAGGACAAATTGCTGGCCCGCGCCCGGCTGGAGCAACTGGAGCCGATGGAAGTGGCCGACAAGTATTTCTGGTCTTTTGTCAGCGATATGGACGCCCTGAACATCCTGAAACCCAGCATTAATCCCCGCGCCACCGGACACATTACCGAGCAGATCGCGTTGATCGAGGAACTGATTGCACGCGGCCACGCCTACGCATCAAGTGGCAGTGTCTACTTTGATGTGCGGAGTTGGCCCGACTACGGCAAGCTGTCGGGCCGCAAACTGGACGATCAGGCGGAAGGCACGCGGGAAGACATTCGCACCGAAAAGCGTGACCCGCGTGATTTTGCCCTCTGGAAGAAGGCGGAAGCGGGCCACATCATGCGCTGGGACTCGCCCTGGGGCGTGGGTTTTCCCGGCTGGCACATCGAATGCAGCGCCATGAGCCTGAAGTATCTGGGCGAGGGCTTCGACATACACGGCGGCGGCCTGGATCTGCAATTCCCGCACCACGAGGCTGAAATCGCGCAGTCGGAAGCGGCGGGGCACGCCTTTGCCCGCTACTGGATGCACAACAACATGCTGACCATCAACGGCGAGAAGATGAGCAAGAGCAAGGGCAACTTCACGACCCTCAAAGACCTCTTGATGCAGCACGACCCGATGGTAATCCGCTACCTGCTGGTGTCCAGCCACTACCGCTCCATCACCGAATTCAGCGACGCGGCCTTTGAAGGCGCACGCAGCGGATACCGCCGACTGAGTGAGGCCCTGCACGAGATTGAGCGCCACTTGCCTACCGCCCAAGCAGGCAACGACGCCGCCCTGGACGCCAGGATTGCGGCCCACCGCAAAGGTTTCGAGGACGCCCTGCGCGACGATTTTAATACGCCCAAAGCCATTGCGGCGCTGTTTGGCCTGACCACCGACATGAATGCGGCCATGAACAGTGGCCCCGTGGGTGCAGACACGCTGAATGCGGCCCGTGAGGTGTACCGCACCCTGGGCGGCGGAGTTCTGGGGTTGTTTGCTGGCCCAGCTACAGGTCACGCGGCGGCGCAAGATAAGGCCCCAGTCGTGGACGCCCTGATGGAACTGGTGTTACAGGCCCGCCAGAACTACCGCCTGAACAAGCAGTACGCGCAGGCCGACGAACTCCGCCAGACGCTGACCCGTGTGGGCGTGACCGTGGAGGACACCAAAGACGGCCCCCGCTGGCGCAAGTAGATTCGGCCAGATTTCTTCAGGCGGGAGTCCGCTCGGGGATTCTCCTGGCGATGGGTCAAGCGGATAAAATGAGTTATCTCGGTGGATAAGCCTTTTTTGGGTGTATCCACCGTCTGAATTCACCCTGGCCCGGTCAGGATGCGGCCCACAGTGCCGACCCCCATCAACGTGAACCCGGTATCATCTTTCACTTCACCGCGGAGCTCGGCAGGGGGCGTACACTTCATCTATGCTTCCTCCGCTCGTCAGGCAGGTGCTCGACAACTTTAACTTCGACGTGGATCCGGGGCGCACCCCGGAAGAAAACACCGACGAAGTGATCAAGAGTGCATCCTTGTTGGCTGGCGCGATTGCCGTAGAGCCGATTCCCTTTGCCGACATGCTGCTGATTACGCCGCTACAGGCCAAAATGGTGCTGCACATCGGCAAAATTTATGGTTTCGACGTGACTGCCGACCGTGCCCGTGAAATCGCGCAGGAACTCGGCGTCACGCTGGCCTACGGGATGGCGGCCCGTCAGGTCATGCGCGGGCTGGCCAAGCTAGCCCTGCCTGTCATCGGCGGCATCATCACCGCGCCCGCCGTGTATGGCTGGACGTTTGCGCTGGGGCGGGTGGCCCAGAATTACTTCGAGCGCAAGCGTCAGGGCCTGCCGTTTGCCAGACCCGATCAGGTGAAGGTGGTGCAGGAAGCCAAGCAGCAAACCCGCCGCGCCCTGCCCAGCGCACAGGACTTTACTGATCTGGCCAGTGAACTGCGCCGCCGCGCCGAAGAGAAGAGCAAAGGCAACGGCCCCAGCAGCATGAACTGAGGTTAGGCGTCGGAACAACCCCCCAGTCTGCTCCCTTGTCAGCCCCCCTTAAAGGGGGAGCGCAAGAGCTTTAGTCCTCCCCTCAAGGGGGGCGTTGCGTCAGCAACGGGGGGTTCGCCTTCCAACTGAATTAACTCTCAGCCCACAAACACCTGATCGCCCTCAATCCGGATCGCCAGGCGGTCCAGTGGCCGGGCAGCGGGGCCTTTGACCACTTCTCCGCTGAGGGTAAACGCCGAGCCGTGGCAGGGGCAACTGTAGCCCATCCCGGTTCTGGCCGCCTCTATGCCGCAGCCCAAATGGGTACAGCGGTCGCTGAGGGCGATCAGGTGAATGTCGCCGCTGCTGGCCGTCCCTGCTTCGGCGTCGGCAATCCGGGCGATCACCACCCCTTTGCCCGCCTGCTGCAAAAACACGGTGCTGCCCACCGCCGGAAAGGCAGAGAGCGTGGCGGCACCTGTGGGTGCGGCAGGCGCCAGAGCAGCGTCAGGTGCAGGAGCCGCAGCGGGCATATCGGCCTTCATCATGGGCTGCATCATCGGGGCGCAGCCAGTCAGCAGCGCCGCGCCGCCCACGAGTTTGAGGGTGGTGCGGCGAGCGGCAGTGTGTTGATTGTCGGTCACCTGTTCGGGGTTCTGGGTCATGTGGGTTCCTTTGGGGGCAAATGGGAGAGAGGCGCAGAGGGGAGCGGCCAATCAATTCAACACATCGAGTCCAGCACGGCAAAAAACAACACCCACAGCCCCAGCCCGTTGATTCGGAAGGCCAGAACTCCTTGACGTTGAAAGGTCTGCCTCTACCGTATTCCTCCAGGCTGGGCTGCACAAGGGGCCGCTGAGACAGGCCCCCGCTTGACCGGGGAGCGGGCGGTGCGGCACACTGGCGGCAGCGTCGATCCGCAGAAGTAGCGGCACACGACCCCAAGAGCGAGCCTGTGGCGGTGAGAGTCAGGCGGGAAGTCGGGCCGTGAAGGGCAGCGGGGAGCGCGGGCTGTGCAGTCTGGCCCGACAACACGTTTCAGAGTGCCCCGGCAGCGTTTCGGGGAACTGGGGTGGAACCGCGCAAGGGCCAAAGAAGCCCACACTGCGCCCCCAGGCGAGCCAATCGCCGGGGCGTCCTCTTTTTGTTGTTGCCCCGGCGGGCGGCCAAAAGGAGCAACCATGCCCGCAACGTCTATGGAAGAACTGGTCAGT
>JAQBPF010000238.1 GCA_028287665.1 Deinococcus sp.
CTGCGCGGCGCGAATCGCGGCCACATATCCTGCTGGGCCGCCGCCGATGACCATCACGTCAAAAGTATCCATAACCGCCCCGGAGCCTACCACCCGGCTCTCATGGAGATGGTGGCGCGGGGTTGTAACGGGGAAGGTGTCCGGGTTCGGAATACGGGAGGGATTGACGTGCCGTGTGGCTCAGTCTGACCGTTTAACCCAGTCTGCTCGGCAGCCAACCCTTTCAGGGGAGTGTTCCGTCATTAACAGGAGAGGTTTAGATGCCAATGAGTTCCGGCCTGCTCTTATCCCAGTGCTGCATACGCCCGCGCCACCCGTGCAGCCACTCCCGCGTTGTGGCGTACCAGCGCAATGTTCGTATCCAAACTGCGCCCCCCGGTGATCTCCACGATGCGGCCCAGCAGATACGGCGTGGTGTCTTTGCCGGTCAGCCCCAGCGCGTCCATGTCGGCTAACGCCTGCTCGATGTGCGGGGTGATGTCGGCGGCGGGAATCTCGGCGTCTGCGGGGACGGGATTGGCCAGCAGCACGCCCCCGCTGATGCCTAGAGACCATTTGGCGTGCAGCACGCGGGCGGCTTCCTCTTCCGTATGTACCGTCAGGGGCGAGCGAAACCCACTGGAGCGCGAGTAGAACGCCGGGAATTCCTCGGCTCCGAGCGTGATGGCCGGGACGCCCTGCGTTTCCAGATATTCCAGCGTCAGGCCGATATCGAGGATGCTCTTGACACCTGCGCTGACCACGCACACGTCGGTGCGGGCCAGTTCCATCAGGTCGGCGCTGACGTCCAGCGTTTGGGTGCCGCCCCGGTGGACGCCGCCTGTGCCGCCGGTGGCAAACACCCGGATGCCCGCCAGCGCCGCGATTCGCATGGTAGACGCGACGGTGGTGGCCCCATGTCCGCCCAACGCCACCGTCACCGGAAGGTCGCGGGTGCTGATCTTCTGCACGTTTTTGTCTGTCGCCAGCAGTTCCAGTTCATCCGGCGTCAGGCCCACTTTCAGGCGGCCCCCCAGCACGGCAATCGTGGCGGGCACGGCTCCTACTGCCCGGATCAGATCTTCCACGCCGCGTGCCATCTCCACGTTGCGCGGGTACGGCATCCCGTGACTGATGATGGTACTTTCCAGCGCCACCACCGCGTTTCCGGCGGCCAAGGCTTCGGCCACCTCGGGGTGAAGATCGAGCAGGGGGTGGGTGCGGATGGGGGAGAAAGTCATAGGGGAAGTGTAGCGGGGCAGGCAGAAGGCGTGAGGCGGCAGCGGGAACAGTGCCGCAGGAACGCCCTTCTCAGCTGTTGCCTGGGCTGCGCCCGGTGCTCAGTCCTTGTCCTGCCGTTCCCGCCACTCGCTGTAACTCACCCGGTCGAGCACGAACGTTTCCCGCGTGAGGGCGTAGCTGCCGCGCCCGCCCATGCGTCCGATCAGGTCGAGGGCGGAGGTGTCGACGTGGTGGCGTTCGGCGTCCTGCACGGCGTCGTTTCTGAGGGTTACCCCCAGCACCACGCCCAGAATGATGCGGGTTCGGCCAATCAGGACGGTCTGCACTTCGCGGCATTCCAGCGCGGCGGGGCTGGCGGCCACACGCGGTACGCGCACCTTCACGCCTTCGGCCAGCGGCACATTCAGGGTGTGCGCCTCTCCCACTCCATGCGGAAAGTCGGTGGCGGTGGCGTTCATGGTGGCGGCCAGCTCCGCCGAGACCAGATTGACCGTGAATTCGCCGCCTGAGCCGATGTTCAGGGCGGTGTCTTTGGGCACGCCATCGGCCCGGTCGCCTGGAGCGAACGCCACCACAGGCGGGTCTGAGCCCATCAGGCCAAAAAAGGAATACGGCGCAAGGTTGACGTGCCCACCCTCGCCCAACGTGCTGACCCAGGCAATCGGGCGCGGCACGACCACTCCGGTGACCAGCTTGTAGCACGCAGAGGCAGGCAGAGCGGTCAGGTCGAAGTGCGTGAATTCTGGAGGCGTGACTTGCGGAGAATCTGCGGGTGGCGCGTCAGGCATAGGCTGTAGCGTAATACGAACCTAGACCTGACTTGGAGTCCGGACCAACTCGTGCCCCCCTGACCCGGCGCGATCAGCTCCCGGTTAGGACCTTGCGGAACAGCACCATGTCGGTCCCCGCCCCGTAGTAGTCGCGCACCCGCGCCTCCTGCTCGTAGCCACATTTCACATAAAAGCGGCGCGTCAACTCAAAATCAGCCGTGCCAGACGTTTCCACCAGCAAGATACGCTGCCCCTGAATCCGCAGGGCATCTTCCACATGCCGCATCAATGCGCCGCCGCGTCCTTGACCCTGGCCGTCAGGATGCACCGCGATCATCAACAGTTCCCATGTTCCGTCTGTGGCGGGTTTGGGCAGCCAGTACGCCACCCCAAGAGGCTGGCCTGCTTCCTCGTCAATCACGCAGCTGTGGCCCCGTTCCCGGTTCCCGGCAAAGTAGTCGGCCATCATGGTGTCGGTCATTTCGGTGTCCTCCTCAGGAAACATACCGGCGGCGACCGCAAGCGCCGTGACGGTTGCCGAATCAGCGGATGTAGCAGGTCTGATCATGACTTCCTCCCCTCGTATCCGCCGAGCATAGCTGTTTAGTTTGCCTCCTGCGGCGCTAGAATCTGGCCTATGCCTGACGTTGTTCCTCCCCTCAGCTACCGCGATGCCTACGCGAGATTGTCGCGTATTGCCGCCGAACTGGAATCAGGCGAGGCGGATCTGGACCGCGTGCTGCCGCTGCTGGAAGAGGCCAAAACCGCCTACGCCGCTTGCGTGGGGCGCATAGAGGCCGTGCGGGCCGTGCTGGCCGGAAGCTGGGGCGCGGCCTCCGATGAAGCTGCCGCCCCGGACCTGCAGGACCCGGACGAAGACACTACGGATGAGGAAGACGAAATCAGCTAGCGCGGGTATGCTGCCCCTTATGAGCGACTCCGCCCCTTCTTCTCATCTGGGTGCCGACAGGTCAAGTGCCGACACGGCCCGTCCGGAGGCTGCTTCATCTTCAGCCCCGGCCCCCAAGCCCAAAGAACCCGAACTTGTGCCGGTGGTCAATCCGCGCGTGTACCGCTTCGTGGTCAACATCACCTACCTGCCGGTGCTCCTCAGTGGAATGCACATTGAAGTGCATGGCCGCGAGCATGTGCCGCCGCCCGGAACGCCGCTGGTGGTGGCGGCCAATCACCGGTCCGGCCTCGATCCTTTCCTGATTGCCCGCGCCCTGCCGCCGGGGCGCTACATGCAGTTCATGGCCAAAAAGGAACTGTTTGGGCCGATTACCGGGCCGCTGATCACGGCAGGTGGCAGCTATCCGGTCGACCGGACCATCAGCGATGTAAAAGCCGTGCGGACCAGCGTCCGGATTCTGGCGGCAGGCGGCACTGTGGGCATTTTTCCCGAAGGCACACGCGGCGGCGGAGAACTGCACGGCGGCGTGGCGCTGATCGCCGCCAAAGGCCGCGCCCCGATTTTGCCGGTGGGGATCAGCCGGGTGGGCAAACGCTGGATCGTGCGGTTTGGCCCGCCCCTGCCCTCACGCGGGGGCATCAAGGCGCTGACCACAGAAGTCGGGGAGAGGCTGGCCGAATTGGCACAGCCTGTGGGCGAGACCATCTGAGCGTCTGGTGTTCTGGGCGGTCAGACGCCCTGCCCTTGTTCCTGCCTTCTGGCCCACAGCTTGACCGTCGCCGGGTCTTCATTTGCTTTGCCTCCAGCGCCGTATACTGCGCCCGATAGGCGTGGGGGAAGCTGGTGACTGCCGAAGGAGGATGCCTCCAGAAGCACAGTCCAGCACTGTCGCGCAACGGTAACGCCCCTGACCACCATCGGCGGTGAAGTCCGAACACCCTGCCTGTCCGTCGTCCCGCGCCCAGTGTGCGGGCACGTGGCCTCACCTCTCGCGGAAGGAGGGACGCCTAGGGCAAGGCTCCCGGTTGCGGGCAGCGGCCCCGGACGTGTTCACTTTTCGCCCCCACTGCGGGGCGTTTTTTATTCTGCGGAGGACTGCCCACAAGGGAGATCCACCATGAAGACTGCTTTTGTTTCCACCATTCTGACGGCTGTTCTGGCCCTGTCGGCCTCGGCCTCGGCCACCACCTACCCCATCAGCATCACCGACGATCTGGGCCGCAAAGTGACCCTGAAGGCCGAGCCGAAGCGGGTGATCAGTGTGCTTCCCAGCACCACCGAAACCCTCTGCGCCATCGGTGCGTGCGACAAGTTGGTGGGGATTGACGACTACAGCGATTTTCCCCAGCAAGTGACCAAACTGCCCAAAGTGGGCGGCCTGTACAACCCCAACATAGAAGCCATCGTGGCCCTCAAGCCTGACGTGGTGATCGTCAGTCAGTACGGCAAGTTGGCCGAACCACTGACGCAGGCGGGTATTACGGTCATCGCCATCAATCCTGAAACCTACGATGAGGTCTTCAGCAAAACGCTGCTGCTGGGCCGCCTCGTCAACCGCGAGGCACAGGCCAAAGCGCTGGTGCTGAAGATGCGCCAGGATATTGCCCGGATTGAAATCTTGACCAAGAACGTGGTCAAAAAGCCCACCGCCTATTACGAGATTGATCCGACGCCCTACTCCATCGGCCCCAACTCTTTTATGGGCGTGCTGCTGACCAAAGCGGGCGCACGCAACATCATTCCGGCCAGTATGGGCGACTTTCCCAAGGTGGACCCCGAATTTATCGTGAAGGCCAACCCACAGCTGATCCTGGGCGTGGATGCCAAAACGGTGGCCGCCCGCGCAGGTTGGAATACCACTGCTGCTGTCAAGTCGGGCCGTGTGCTGAGCCTTCCTGCCGGACTGGACACGATTCTGTCTCGCCCTGGGCCGCGCCTGCCCGCAGCGTTGCGGGGGCTGGCCAAGCTGGTTCATCCGGAATTGTTCAGATAAGTGCGGCAGCGTGAGGGGAGAGCAGCCCGTGGTCCGCGCCACCACAGGAGTCGGTGCCCTTGACTGTGGTCCACGGTCCACGGCCCACCGCCGTTCCCACCCGGCGTTTGTTGCCGCGTACTCTGGCGCTGCTGGCCGTACTGCTGGCCTCTGTTGTGCTGGCGGTGGGCCTCGGGAGCGTCTTTATTCCGCCCGGCGAGGTCCTGGGGGCGCTGTGGCGCGGGCTGCTGAGCCTCGGCAGCAGCGCCGAACTGAGCGGCAACGACGTGATCGTGTGGCAGATTCGCCTGCCCCGCGTGGTCATGGGTCTGGTGGTCGGGGCCTGCCTCTCGGTGTGTGGGGGCGCGTTTCAGGGCGTGTTCCGCTCTCCGCTGGCCGATCCGTACCTGCTGGGTGTGGCCAGTGGCGGGGCGTTGGGCGCCACGGTGGGTATCGTGGCAGGCTGGCCCCGCTCCAGCATTCCTCTGTCGGCGCTGGCTTTTGCGTTGGCGGCAGTGGGCACCACCCTGGCCCTCTCGCGGGAAGGGCGGCGCTTTCCACCCACGCGGCTGATTCTGGCGGGCGTGGTGGTGGGCAGTGTCCTGAGCGCCTTTACCACCTTTTTGATCCTGCGGGGCGAAGACCGGGCGCGGCAGGTGCTGGCCTATACCCTGGGCGACCTGGGGTTCAGTGGGTGGCGCGATGTGGTGACGGTGCTGCCTTACGCAGTTGTCGGGTGCGGCGTCCTGATGGCCCTGGCCCGTGCACTGGATACCCTGCAACTGGGTGATCTGACGGCCCGCAGCCTGGGAGTGCCCGTCGAGCGGTTGCGCCTGCTGGTGGTGGTGGCGGCCAGCGCAGCCACAGCGGCGGCAGTGGCTTACGTGGGCATCATCGGCTTTGTCGGTCTGGTGGTGCCCCATCTGGTCAGGCTGGTGTGGGGCGCAGGTCACCGCGTCTTGCTGCCGATCAGTGCGCTGGCGGGGGCGGCGCTGTTGGTGCTGGCCGATCTGCTCTCCCGCACCACCATTCTCAGTCAGGTCGGCGTGGTCACGACCTTACTGGGCGGCCCGTTTTTTCTGTGGCTGCTGGCGCGTGGGCGCAGTGATTGACTGTTCAGCGGCCCTTCAGGGTCAAAGGATCGCGGATTCAGGAAGGGCCTTCGCGCTGCTCATTGCTCCTCCCGCACAACCTCGCCGCCTGTGGACCTCGGCCTCTTTGACCCGCCCCCCAAAGCGAGGTGAACCCAAATTCAGACCCCTCATACCCCTACCCTAGAAGCCCAAGCCCTGCATGTGCGGGCCGGATCATTTGCGGCGGTGCAGGACGTGAGCGCTACCTTTCCAGCGGGCATCTTCACGGCCGTCATCGGCCCCAACGGCGCGGGCAAAAGTACCCTGCTGCGGGCGTTGTTGGGCCTGAGCCCCCCTGAACGCGGCGAGGTGCGGTTGCTGGGGCGCCGGCTACAAGACTGGCCCCGCTCCGAGCGGGCACAGACACTGGCCTATCTGGCGCAGGGAGAAGGGTTGCCCGACAGCGTGCGGGTGCGCGATGTGGTGGCGCTGGGCCGGGGGGCTGGGGCGTGGCGCTGGGGTCTGATTCCCACCCGCCGCTGGACAGATGACGACGAAACTGCCGTGACCGACGCCCTGACCCGCACCGATACCCTGCGTTTTGAACACCGACGCGTGTCGGAACTGTCGGGCGGAGAACGGCAACGGGTGTCGCTGGCACGGGCGCTGGCCTCGCAACCCACCTTCCTGCTGCTCGACGAACCCACCAATCACCTTGATCTGGCCTATGCACTGGATGTGGTGCACTACGTGCGCTGTGAGGTGGCCGGGGGCCTTGGCGTGGTGGCCGTGCTGCACGACCTGAATCTGGCTGCCCGCGCCGACGCTCTCTTGCTGCTTCATCAGGGCCGCGTGCTGGCGGCTGGCTCACCCGAAGAAGTGCTGACGCCCGCGCTCCTGCACACGGCCTACGGCATTCACGCGCAGGTGATCCGGCATGAGGGGCGGCTGGTGGTGCTGCCGCAGGACGGTGGGGCGGGGGTTTAAGGTGCTAGGAAAGGGCAAATCCTTCAGGTGGAGGAGCTAAATCACCGCCACCCCAAACCCTTCCCGCCCAAATCTGTGTGGGGCCCCAAGCTGCGGGCTACGCGCGGGCCAATTCCATTTCCGAGACGACTGGCGATTGCGCTTCAGATGGACGAAGCAGCCGACTTAATTAGCGACAAGATCAATCCTACCTGGTGCAACGTTAGCTCCCCCTAATCGGTGGGGCTGGGGGTGGGGCGAACCGTGGGACAAGCCCAATCATCCCTTCTCTTTCTACCCCTGCACCGCCCGCCAGCGCCCCAACCACATACCCCCAAACACATGCACGATCAGGCCCACGAACACCAACGCCGCCCCCAATAACTTCAGCGGCGGAAAGGTTTCCTGAAAATACAGGGCGCTGCTGACCATGCCGAACACGGGCACCAGCAAAGAGAGCGGCGCGACCCGGCTGGCCCCGTGCTGCTGAATCAGCCAGTTCCAGATGCCGAAGCCCAAGACGGTATTGAAATAACCCATGAACGCTACCGCCAGCCAGAAGCCGGGGCCGCTGTGGGTGAGGGTGCGGCCCACGGCGTCCCAACCGCTGGTGACGCCCGCCAGCAGCGTGAGCGGAATGGGCGGAATCAGCGCCGACCAGACCACCAGACTCAGCATGTTGGCATTGCCCGCCGATCGCACGAAAATATTGCTGACGGCCCACCCGCCCGCTGCGACCAGCACCAGCCCAAACCCGATCAGGCTGGTCTGATGGTCGGCCAGCAGACCGATGACGCCCATGCCCGCAAAGGCCAGCGCCATACCCAACACCTGATTCGGCCCCAACCGCTCGCGCAGGAAGGCCGCCGCCAGCAGCGCCGTAAAAAAGGCCTGCATCTGCATCAGCAGGCTGGCGAGGCCCGCGCTCATGCCCAGCTGAATGGCGAGGTACAGCAGCCCAAACTGCACCACACCCACTGCCAGGCCGTAACCCACCAGAAGCTGCCAGCGCATCACCGGGCGCGGAATGAAGAACACGGCAGGCAGGGCAGCCAACGCAAATCTCAGCGCGGCCACCAACAGCGGCGGGGCATCGGTGACACTGAGCTTGATCACCACAAAGTTCACGCCCCAGATGAAGGTAATCAGCAGGGCCAACAGCAGGCTTCGGAGCGGCATAGGCCCAATCTACCCGCATGAGATTGAGAGCAAGCAGGCCAATCTTCTGCGCTTTGGTCTGTAGCCTAGGCGTCTATGTCTGGTCCCCTCTATTTTTCTACCCGTGGGCACCTGCTGGTCTGTCAGGGCCAAAGCTGCCAGACGCGCGGCTCGGCGCTGCTGCACCGGGCCCTCTGGAATGCTCTGGAGCGCGAATCGCTGGCCTACTACAAAACGGGCGGCAGTGTGCGCCTCACCGAAAGCGGGTGCCTGGGCGCGTGCAGCTACGGCCCTACCCTGTGCGCCTACCGAACCAAGCCGGAAGGCGGCCTAGAAGAAGGCTGGTACGCCGCCGCTGATCTGCCGCAGGCGCTGAACGTGGCCCGCGCCATGCACAGCGGCGAGGCGCTTCCAGAAGAAGGAAAGTATGGACCGGAATAGGGGAGTCGGCTGAAGGCAGGCAGTGAAGGGCAAACAGGTGAGGGCAGGCACTTCAGCGGCGCAGCGGTAGGTTTCCCACTGCACGCCGATCTGCCCAGATTCCACGCTTCACCGCCCACAATCCTGCCCGGCCCCATTTGCTATCCTCGCGCCATGACGATGGTGCGGCAAACCCGGCAACGGCAGGCGGTGATCGAGGTTCTTCGGGCCTCGCGGGCCCATCCTGATGCGGCATGGATTCATGGACAGGTCCGCGAATCGCTGCCCAACGTGAGCCTCGGCACCGTGTACCGCACCCTTGACGCCCTGGTGCGCGACGGCGTGCTGCTGACCATCGAACGGGCCGGGCAGGCCACCCGCTACGACTACAAGCACGGGGGCGAGTACCACCACCACGCCGTGTGCCGGGGCTGCGGCGCTATTTTCGATGTAGATGCGGCGGCCATTCCCAGTATTCCGGCTGCGGCGTTGCCCACAGGCTTTTCCGTGACCGAAGTGCGGCTGGAATTTATGGGGATGTGTGCTCCCTGCGTTGCCAAAACAAGTCAAGACAACTGATCCGGTTTCTCACTTCAAAACCGTATGCTGTTGGTTTCTCATTCGGGCCAAGCGCCTTGCCGCATGGAGCGGAAGCAGTGGGGAGCCTGGATGACCGCTGCCTGTCTTCTCTGCGCTGCCTCTTTGTCCCCGCGCCTCCGCGCTAGCCTCAGCGTATGAGTCTGCCGCTATCACCTGCCCCAAATGAATTTCCGTCCTACCGTGTGGCGGAATTTCTCCCGGCCTTCTTGCTGGGCTGGGGGTTGGGCGCGGCGCTGGTTTTTGGCGTCCGTGCGCTGGGAGGCGCCCTGCTGCCTGACCCCTGTCAGGGCCATACGCTGCTGGCCCTGCTGATGCCGCTGCTGCTGGGACCGGGCGGGTTGGGCTTTACAGCCTTCAATTTCCGGCGGCCCAAACGGGCGGCGCTGGGTCTGGGCCTCGTGGTGGCCTCGCTGCTGCCTGCCCTGTCGGTGGGGGCGCGGGATATTGGAGCCCTGCGCGGCACCGGCTGTGCGGGCGGCTACGTGGTGCTGTCGAGGGCCGGGGGTCCGGCAGACCGCAGCTCGTCGGTCAGTACCCTCAGCGTGCGTGTGGGCCAGTCCAGCACCCTGACAGGCCGGGTCGGCGGCTACACGGCCACCACCCACCCCGGCCTCTTTACCCTGGCCGCCGAGAGCGATACGCCCGGCATCACCGTGCAGCTTCCCAAGAAGCAGGTCCGTGTAGGCGAGCTGTTTCCGGTGCAGATCAACGTGAAGGAGGGCACTGGCGTGAACACCTATACGGTGGGCGTGCAGGCCACCCAGACCAAAAACGGCAAATCGGTAGCAGCGGTGGGCACCTTGCAGGTAGATGCCCGGCCCTGAGCGTTCTGCCGGATGGGTGACGCTTCGGTGACGGACGGAAGGGTAGGCTACAGGGCGTTAATGTG
>JAQBPF010000031.1 GCA_028287665.1 Deinococcus sp.
AAGTTGTCTTAGGTTATCCCGTCGCCTTCTTCCTTGTCCTTCAGGCCCTGAATCTCCTCTATAAACCGTTCCAGGCTGTCGAATTCTCGGTACACGCTGGCAAAGCGGATATAGGCCACGCCGTCCAACGGGCGCAGGAAAGTCATGGCCCGCCGCCCGATTTCGGTGCTGGGAATCTCTCCGAGTTGCACGTCGTCCTCGAAACCGTAGGCAAAGGCCCGCAGCACGTCGGGGTCGACCGGGCGCTTTTCGGTGGCCAGGGTCAGGCCGCGCAGGAGCTTGTCGGGATTAAAGGCCTCGCGGGGGCCACTGCGCTTGACCACCATCAGCGGCTCCAACTGGGCGCGTTCGTAGGTGGTAAAGCGGCGGGCACAGCTCAGGCACTCGCGGCGGCGGCGAATGCTGGCCCCCTCGTCGCTGGGGCGGGAATTCACGACCTTGCTGTCGGGCGCGGAGCAGTAGGGGCATTTCATAAGAATTCAGATTGAACAGCTAGGAGAGAACTGGGCAATTCGAGCAGGGCGACCCTCACCTGCCAAGCCCTGCAGAGCAGCTCTGCGAGTCCGAAGGAGAGAGTTGCCCCGCAGAGCAGGCAAACTACGGGGTCCAGAATGGAGTGGGCCTCAGGCGTTTGCCCGGAGGAGAACGCCATGGCCGGAATCCGTAGCCTGGAAGCACCGGCCATCAGAACGGCTGCGGTTCCGTGACGCGCAATTTGGGAATAGGGGCCAGTGGTACGTCGATGATATTGCCGCGCAGATGAGACAGGGCGGGCGTCGCCAGCGCCATCACGCTTTCTGACACTGGGCGGTCGAGCGCCTCTTCACCCGCACTGGCGCGGCCCGGCAGGATCATGTTGATCCGCAGATCTTCGGTGTAGGCGTTTTCGACCAGCCCCCGAATGGCCCCGCGCTGGGGATGAACCTGCAGGCCCGTATCGTCGAGATGCGGCCCGATGATGGTCAGCCAGGTGCCCGGCAGGCGGCGGCGCACGATCTGGGCAATGGCAACGCTGCTCTTGACATTGCAGTTAAACAGATCCATCCATTCGCCCTCGGTCAGCATCGTAAAGTTGCTGTGGGCGCGCTTGTCGGCCAGATGAACAATGCCGTGCAGCGAGCCAAAAATGTCCAGGATGCGGTTCTGGGCGCTGAGCCAATCCAGCGGCACATCTACATTGGCCTTGATGGGAATGGCCGTGCCGCCTGCATGTTCCAGCGTGCTGGCGGCCGACGCCAACGTCTCGCTGTTGCCGCCGATCAGCACGATGCTGGCCCCAGCCTGCGCCAGCGCCCCGCTGACGGCACGTCCGTAACCCTGATCCGCGCCCGTAACAGCGATCACCTGTCCGTCCAACAACTGGGCCGCTGGCAAGATGGCACGAAGGCCTAAGGGACGAGTCATAAGGCTCCCAGCATAACGGATGCGCGGGGAGTGCAGCGTGTGTCAAGCGCAACTGCGGCAACTGGGCCGAGAAACATCCTTAACTTGCCCACTGGAGTCTGGAGGAGAGGGGTCAGCCTGCCTGGGGCAAGAGCTTGAAGGCACGGGCGGGCGGATCACTGGCACGGTGACCCAGATTGCAGGCATGACACCAATACGCCTGATCCCCGTCACGCAGGTCGTGAAGGGTCAGGGCCTGACCACACTTGGGGCAAACGTGAGCGTACCCGCGCCCGCTGACAGGCAGGGCAGCAGGGTGGGAATCCACCTCGTCTTCGTCCGAATCCTTACGTAATATACGCTTCATATTCTGATGATAACAGAGCCGAGGGGAGCCAGTGGTGAGTAAAAACAAAGACGATGGAGGCGGCAAAAGCCCCATCCACCGTCCGTTGGCCTCCTGCTCCTGTCCTACAAATCGACTTCGTCTCCGTCATCCGAGATGTCGAATTGCGATCCGCTGGGCAGCCCTTCTCCAACACGCCGACGTTTGCGGAGCATGGCAGGTTCCTTATCCAGATTGAATACGAAATGGCGGGGCCGCCGCTCACGCAACCACGTTTCGAGCGCCAACAGGCGGGGGCGGAAGCGGATGAATTCGCGCAGTTGCCGGATGGGAATAAAGCGGGCTTCCTGCACGTCGCGGTCAGGGTCACGCGGCTCCAGCTTGCCGCCCACTTCGCGCCCGGTATAAAAGAATTGCAGGTGATGGCCCCAGGTCTGCGCCTGAAATTCGACGATAAAGGCGAGGTCACGCAGTTCCACGATCAGGCCCGTTTCTTCAAACGTTTCGCGGCGTGCGCCTTCCTGCACCAGCTCGCCTGCCTCCAAGCCGCCCTTGGGCAACGACCAACGCCCCCGCTCACGCACCAGCAAAATCTCGTCGCCACGCATGACGATGCAGCCCACACCAATGCGGGGATCAGCCAGCGGACGCTTTTGCCCACGCTTGTTGGGCACAGCGGGAATGGGCGCGGCGGTGGCGTTGGACACCTGACCGGGCCGCAACTGCCCCGACTGCTGCAGGTTGGCCGAGCCGCTTCCACCGTCGGGCGCTTTGCTGCTGCGTCTGCGTCTGCGCCGCCGTCCGGCGCCCTGCCCCGCTGCTTTCACTGCTTCTTCGGCCATTACACACCCTCCGGCGCAAGGTCATTAAACCGGACATGTGCGCTATGAAACTGCAACTTGACCGTTCCGACTGGCCCGTTGCGCTGCTTGCCGATAATAATTTCGGCAATACCTTGTTGATCAGTTTCTTTGTTGTAATACTCGTCGCGGTAAATAAACATCACGATGTCCGCGTCTTGCTCGATGGCCCCGGATTCACGCAGGTCAGACAACATGGGCCTATGGTTGGGCCTCTGTTCTACGGCGCGGCTGAGCTGACTCAGCACCATGATGGGCACTTCCAGTTCACGGGCCAATCCCTTGAGGCCACGCGAAATCGTGCTGATTTCCTGCTGCCTGTTGTCGCTGCCGCCGCTGCTTTTGCCACCGGACATCAGCTGCAGGTAATCGATGACGACCAGGCCGAGTTGCCCATGCTGTGCAGAAATCCGGCGCAACTTGCTTCTGAGGCCGTTGAGGGTCAGATCGGGTTCGTCGTCGATGATCATGGGGGCTTCTGCGAGGCGGCCTGCGGCGTGGGCCAGGCGCTCAAAGTCGCGCTCATTCAGTTGCCCGCTGCGAATGCGGTTCATGTCCACGCGCGCTTCACTGCACAGCATTCGCAGGGCCAGTTGCACGGCGGGCATTTCGAGGCTGAACACGGCCACCGATTTTTCCCCACGCAGTGCCACGTTCTGGGCGATGGAAAGCGCGAAGGCAGTGTTATGCAAGCAGATGTCGGCGGCAATGAAGTTGGCGTCACCGGGTACAGTTAGGTCATAGACCTGCTGCTCCCCGGCGTCCTCAATGCTCACGATTTCATCCCAGTACAGCGCGTCGCTGCCCAGCAGAGTGAGATGAGGGTCGTCCAATACAGCGGCGTAGCGGGCAGCCCGCACGACAGGTAGGCCCCGGCGCGTGTGCGGGTTGAAGCCGTCGCCCACGCTTTCGCCTGC
This sequence comes from Deinococcus sp., assembly GCA_028287665.1. Classification (GTDB taxonomy): domain Bacteria; phylum Deinococcota; class Deinococci; order Deinococcales; family Deinococcaceae; genus Deinococcus. The sequence continues at coordinate 3,507 of JAQBPF010000031.1, forward strand.
TGCCCGCGCCACCGCACTCAGGCTCAGGCCGCGCACCGCTGCTGCACGCTGCACATGTGCCCAGGCGGCCTGCGGCAAGTGGCCCACATTGGAACGGCTGGCGGGAGACAGGGCAAACACCCGTGCTGATTTGTCGCCCAACCAGCCAATCTGGGTCTGGTAGTCGGCCACGCTGCGGGCCTCTATCAGTTCGACGCGCCAAGACCGCTGGGTTTTTTGCCACAGCTTAGCCACCAACCCAAAACGCACGAAGGCATGATGCACGTCCTGCGCGAGGGATTCCGAGGTCACCGTGAATTCGATGCGTCCGTACCCGGCTTTACCAAGGGCATAGATAGTGCCGTCGCAACTGAGCAGCACCCGCAAAAACTCCGCGAGGCGGGCGCGGTCCCATTGCCACACCGCATCTGGAAAGCGTTTGGCCTCCGCCAGCTTGCCCCACACCCCCAACTCCCTGAGCCAGTCGGTGAGTGGATTGGCGCGGTCTTTACGCTCGCCTGCCGCCCACATCCGGCTGAGACGGTAGTCTATGCCTGTACGGGCGTCAGCCTGCATGGTCAATTCTGGGAATGTGGTGGCAAGGCAAGCGCGGAAATCTTCCACCAAGACGGGGTCGGCGTTCGTCCAGCGCGGGCTACTTTGGGTCAGTCCGCCCTCTGCCAACAGGTAAGCGAGCAAGCGCACCCGCTCCATGCTCCAAGAGGTGTCGATGCCAAACGTGGGCACGGCACGTGGCACGGCAATTTTGCTGCCGACACCGAGATCGTACAGCGGCGTCCAGCCATCGGCGGCCAAAAATGGATGATGCGGCGTAGTCTCGACGATGCGGCCCGTGCGGGTGGTCACGCGGCGCACAGCCTTAACACCGCTGTCTATCCATGCGCCCACCAAGGATGGCCGCACCTGCCCGTCTGGCGCGACGCTGAGAACATGGGGCAACTGGCGCTGTACAAAAGCTTCAACAGTGATGCGTTCGCCTGTGCCGGGCACGTCGATCAGAGTAGATGCCGTAACGCATTTTCCCATGCTTGGCCGAGCCGCCAAGACATTCAGACTGCCCTTCTGTAAGCCGCTGATCTGCTCGTCAAGGTCGCGGAAACCGCTGCTTACGCCGTCGGGAATCCCCTTATTGGCGTGCAGCAAGGTGATGTATTCGAAGGTATTGTGCACCACCTCGCCCATCGCCTGAAATGCCTCGCCTTTTTTCTTCTGCTCGGCCACCTCAAAAATCATCTTTTCGGCGCGGTCAAGTAAGTCTTCCAGGGGCAACTGCGCGTCGTAGGCCAACTGCATGGCCTTGCCCGACGCACTGATCAGCATTCGTAGCGTGTGCTTTTCCTGCACGATCCGGGCGTAATGCTCGGCGTAGGCAGCGGTGGGCACCTGATCCGAGAGGCCGATCAGGTAGGTCAGGCCCCCCACATCGTCCAGCGTGCCCTTGCTCCGCAAATCTTCCGACAGCGTGACCAGATCCACGGGTTCGCCGCGCTCCTGAAGCGTCCGCATGGCCGTAAAGATCTTGCGGTGGCCCTCGCGGTAAAACATCTCTGGCGATACCGTATCGCCCAGTTGGGCCAGAGTATCGTTGTCTAACAAAATGCTGCCCAGCACGCTAATTTCGGCGTCATTGCTGTGCGGCGGGACACGTGGCGTGAGTTCCATGCAGTGGCCTCTCCTGTGGGCAACGGCCAACCGCACGCGGCTCCGGCAATGCGGAAACAGCGGCGTGGCACGTGCCGGGTCAACAAGTGGTATGGGTACAGCGGGTGGGTGCAGGGTCAAACCCGCGCCCATTCGGCTGGAGTGCACTTCTGAAGAAGATGACGCCCAAGCAGAACTGCCGTGCATCATACCACCGCTTTGGCCCCTAGCCCCTGATGGGGGCAAAACGAATCCATGAATCCTGACCTGTAAGTGACCGTGAAGGTAAGACGGCCTACCTTTACGTAAGAGAAATGTTAGAGAAATCCATCTAATCTAAAAGTAGGTCAGAATGGGAGACACTCAAATGTGTCCTTGCTATTCCCGGCCAACCAGACTTATCTATTCCTTATCTGGGCGGCCACCTCAGAAGACCACCATGAAGAACACCACCCAAGGCTTCACCCTGGTCGAGTTACTGACCGTCATCGCCATCATCGGGACTTTGGCCGCCGTGCTGATCCCCAACCTGCTGGGTGCTCGTGGTAAAGCTGTAGCGACTGGTGCACAGGCATATGAACGTAATTGCGCAACTGCTGTAACTTTTTATGCACTTGACCATCCTGGGGCTGATGTCAAGAACCTCGTTTGTAGTGATGCTGCCACCATTAAAGGTGGTAAATTCCCAGACTACCTGAAAAAAACCAGGTTAACGCCAATAGCGATGCCATCATTTACAATTATGACATTAACGGTGCTCCGTTGGCTACCGACGCAAGCTGAGCTCTCGACCTGAAGTAATTCTACTGATGATTTACCGGGACATCTTTTGGTGTCCCGGTTTTTTATGATTGGAGGGGACATGAAGTCGTTTGTAGGTGTTTTACCCTTCTAGAACTTCTAGTAGTTATAGCAGTGATGTCAATTCTAGCTCTTGCCCTAACTCCCAACCTTCTAACCGCACGTACAAAGGCTGTTAAAGCTGGTGCTCATGCTCATACCCGAAATTGTGCAACTACGGCAGTAGAGTTTGCTTTGGATAATCCAGAAATCAATATTAAGCAATATGGATTATGAATTAGATTTAAGAGCAAGTAAAAAAGCCATACTACGTCAAGACCGCGATCGTAGGCAGCAATAGCGATAGAATCGCATATGTGTATACAGCAGATGGCTCATATAGCTCAGACGCCCTTATTTTAAGTCTCCGCTAAGAATTACCTCTCCGATCAACACTGCCATTATCCAGACCGCCCCATTCTTTGGGGGCGGTTTTTTATTAGGAATTGCAAAATTTCAAGACCAAACATAGGAGTCATTCGATAGGGGCAATCAAGCATTCCCTGCGCTACCCTTTCCCCATGCCCTCCCCCACCCCAGCCCTCAAAGAATGGGACACCCAATCCCAGGCCCTCACCCAGGGCCGGACTGCTCTGCTGATCCGCAAGGGCGGCATCATGGAAACGCACGACGGCTTTGAAGTAGAGCACCGTTCATTTCTGCTCTATCCCACCTTCCTACACCAGAACCCCGCCGAGTTGCGGCCCGAATATGCGCCCCTGTTGCGAGACGATCCGCAGCCGGGCGCAATTGTTATACCTGCCCTGGCCGAAGTGATGGGGGTATGGAAGGTAGAAGAGGAAACGCAGGCGCGGGCTTTGGCTGAGCTACAGGCCCTGACCGCCGACGCCATTTCGCGCCGCTTTGCCTACCGGGGCCGCCCGTGGGTTCATGCGCTGTTGCTGCGGGTGCGCCCGTTAAGTGCAGCGCTGGTACTCCCCGAAACGCCGCAGATGTTGGGCTGTGTCAGTTGGGTGCCGCTGGGGGAAGTAGCGGTAGAAGCGGGGCCGCCCGTGTTGAGTGAAACGCAACTGCAAGGCCTGCGAAGTGAGATGGAAGGAAGGCTAGGAGGCACAGCCCAGCTATAGTAACCGTCATGCAGCACTCCCCTTTTACCGCGCTGGCCGCCGTGTACGACGCAATTATGGCCGACGTGGAATACGACCACTGGGCCGATTTCGTGCTGACGTATGCCCGTGATGGTGGCCTGCACGCCGCGCCTGACACCCAACTTACGGCCCTGGATCTGGCCTGCGGTACAGGCGGCTTTACCCGTGAACTTCAGGCGGCGGGCCTGAAGGTGACCGGGCTGGATGGCAGCGCCGAAATGCTGCGTGTAGCACGGCAACGCCTGCCCGACATTCCCTTTGAGGTAGGCGACCTGCGAACCTTTGAACTGGACAAGCAGTTTGACCTGATCACCTGTGTCTTCGACAGCCTCAACAACCTGCTCGATCCTGGCGATCTGGGTGCAGCGTTCCGGCAGGCGCGGGGGCACTTGCGGGCAGGCGGGCTGCTGGCCTGCGATCTGAACACCCGCATCGGCGTGCGCGAACTCTGGGAAGACAATGCCATAGAGGGACTAGCCCACGCTGAAGATAGCCGGGAGGTGCACTACCACTGGTCCCATCATCATGACGTGGAGGGCGATGTGGGCGTGGTGCAGGCCTTTTGCCGGGTGCTGAACCCCGACGGCACCACCGAGGAATTTGTCGAAACCCACCGGGAACGCGGCTACGACCCCGCCGAGATTGAAACTCTGCTGGACGCCGCAGGGTTTGACCGCTGGGAAGTGGTGGAATATCCCGATTTCGCCCCACCTACACCAGAAACCCCGCGTGTCTGGGTGTTTGCCTGGGCAGGCGCATGAGCGGTCTGGTGGTGCTGGGGGCAGGCGGGTGGGGCACTGCACTCGCGGTCAATGGCGCACGCACCGGACAAGCCGTGACCCTGTGGGCCAGACGTCCCGACTTTGCCGCACGCCTGGCCGAGGTACGCGAGAACCGGGAATATCTGCCAGGAATCTTGCTGCCAGATGCGGTGCGCCTGACCTCTGACCTGCGTGAAGCGGTGGCGGGTGCGGAGTGGGCTCTGATGGTCGTTCCCAGCGTGGGCGTGCCTGATTTGCTGGCCGAATTGCCCCGCAGTCTGGGGATAGTACTGTGTGCCAAGGGACTGGCTCCAGACGGTGGCCGCCTGAGTGATCTGGCCCGCAAGCTGGGTTTTGCGCGGGTGGCGGTGCTGAGTGGCCCCAACCACGCCGAAGAAGTGGGCCGGCGCCTGCCCGCTGCAACGGTGGTTGCCAGCACCGACGAAGCCCTGGCCCTCGCCGCCCAAACCGCCCTGATGACGCCCAGCCTGCGCGTCTACACCAGCACCGATGAAGTGGGGGTGGAACTCGGCGGCGTGCTGAAAAACGTGATCGCCCTGGCCGCTGGCTTGGGCGACGGCCTGCACCTGGGAGACAACGCCAAGGCCACCCTGATCACCCGTGGACTGCGTGAAATGGGCCGGTATTTGATGTCGCAGGGCGCACAGGAAGAAACGGTGTATGGCCTGAGCGGATTGGGCGATCTGGTGGCGACGGCAACCAGCCCACACAGCCGCAACCGCGCCGCCGGGGAAGCCCTCGCACGCGGTCAGACTCCGGCGCAGGGCGGTAAGGTGGTGGAGGGCCTCCGCACGGCGGGACTGCTGGACGCCTGGGCCACTGCACACGGCCACGACCTGCCGATTGTGCGGGCCGTGGCGCGGGTCACCAGCGGAGAATGGACGCCCGCCGTAGGGCTGCGCCACCTGATGGAACGGGACGCCAAGGCCGAGCATGAAGATTGAACTTGCGTTGCTGGCCCCTGCCGAAGCCTTTGCCCTGCCCTATTACGCCGAAGCCCACCGCGCCTACCACAATGCCGGGCATGTGCGGGCCGTGCTGCACGCGCTGGGGAGCAGGCAGGTGCTGACGCCCACGCTGGCCTTGGCCATCTGGGGCCATGACCTGATCTACGATCCCCGAAAGCACGACAATGAACAGCAGAGCGCCGATGTGTTTGACGGCTGGCTGGCCGAACGGCGCGCACCCGCCGATCTGCGGGCCGACATCCACGCCCTGATTCTGGCGACCCGCCACGCCGCGCCCGCTACCACCGGTGCCGAAGCCCTGTTGATCGACGCTGACCTGAGCATTCTGGGGGCCAACGCCGAAGCCTTTGCCGCCTACGACGCCGCCATTCGCCGTGAATACAGGCATGTGCCGGGGCTGCTATACCGGGTGGGCCGCAAAAAAATATTGCGCGGTTTTCTGGAGCGGGAGCGGATTTTTACGACGCCGGAATTTGCAGAATTAGAAGATCAGGCGCGGGTCAATCTGGCTGCGGCCATAGCAACACTGTAGACCCGCCAACAAAAAAACCGCCCCCCTACGGAGACGGCTTCCTTTGATGCTGGATCTTTGGTGCTGGATTCAGTCGGCGGCGGTGCCGTGACTGCCTGCCGCTGCGGAGGCGGCTTTTTCCAGTTCTTTTTCACGTTCCAGCTTCGCCTTGATCTTCTTCAGGCGGAAGCTTTCTTCACGTTCGCGCTGATCCAGGACGCCGCGAATAAAGCGGATATCGTCCTGGATGCCGGGAATAACCACCTGCTCCAGGGCGTTCACACGGCGCGAGGTCTTTTTGATCTCCTCGCCGATGCGGCGCAACTTGGTTTCGGTGGCGGCCACCTTCACGATGGCTTCCATCACGCCGCCAAAGTCACCCGCTGCCTGAATGGTGCGTGCGCCGACGTTGATCGGGCTGAAGTTCACCCCAGTCGGACGGGCGGGGATGGCGATTTTGGGCACTTTCACGCCGTAGATGCTCTGAATTTCCATCTGAACGGTGTATTCACCGCCCGTGGCCAAGCTCAGGCTTTCTACCGCTTCGGGGCTGTCCCACGCTTTGGCCCCGAACAGGCTGGTATACGCGCCCTTGCTCACGCCGCTCAGTTGCTCGCGGGCGGCGAGAGCGTCCTTCACCAGAGCAAAAAACTCTCCGATCAGGGCGTCACGCTTGCGCTTGAGCAGGTCTGCGCCGCTGGAGGCCGTCTTTAAACTGGCCTTGCTGGCGAGCAGGGCGCTGCGGGTGGGGCTGATCTGTCCTGCCATAGTTGTTCACCTCCTTCGTCAGTGAGATCCTAGAACGTGGATCGTGGTGAAAACTGGGCGACGATCCACGATCTACCTACTACGTTCTGTTTAGATCCGGTTGCCCCGCCACATTTCGTCCACCTTGGTACCGTAGTACTTGTCGATGGTGTCTTTGCTGAGGCGCGTCAACTGGCTCTGGGGCAGCTTGGACAGAATGCCCCACGCCACCGTCAGGCTCTCGTCGATAGAGCGATCCTGGCCGCCCTGCCCGATGAAGTACTGCTCGAAGTCATCGGCAAACCGCAGATACAGCTTGTCGGTGTCGCTGAGTGCGTCTTCACCCGTGATGGCTACCAGCTTACGCAAATCGAGGCCGTTGGCGTACGCCGCAAACAGCTGGTCGGAGACGTTTTTGTGGTCGGCGCGGGTCTTGCCCTTGCCAATTCCGTTGCCCTGCAAACGGCTTAGGCTGGGCAGCGGGTTGATGGGCGGGAAGATGCCCTTGGTGTTCAGGCCACGGTCAACCACGATCTGGCCTTCGGTGATGTAGCCGGTCAGGTCGGGGATGGGGTGGGTAATATCGTCGTCGGGCATGGACAGAATCGGAATCTGCGTGACCGATCCGGGCTTGCCCTGCACCACGCCTGCGCGTTCGTACAGGCTGGCCAAGTCGGTGTACATGTAGCCGGGGAAGCCGCGTCGTCCGGGGATTTCCTCGCGTGCGCCGCCGATTTCACGGAGGGCTTCACAGTAGTTGGTCAAGTCGGTCAGGATCACGAGGACGTGATAGCCATGCTCGAAGGCCAGGTACTCGGCGGTGGTGAGGGCCATGCGGGGCGTCAAAAGGCGCTCTACAGCGGGATCGTCGGCGCGGTTCAGGAACAGCACCGAGCGGGCCAGTGCGCCCGTACGCTCGAACTCCTGCGTAAAGAAGCTGACTTCGCGCTGGGTCAGACCCATGGCGGCGAACACCACGGCAAAGTCGCCTTCGTGTCCGGGCACTTTCGCCTGACGGGCGATCTGGGCGGCCAACTCGTTGTGAGGCAAACCGCTGCCCGAGAAAATCGGGAGCTTCTGGCCACGGATCAGCGAGGTGTTCACGTCGATGGTGCTGATGCCGGTCTGAATAAATTCTTCGGGCTTGGCTCGCGCCGTGGGGTTCATGGGCTGGCCGTTGATGCTCACGCGCTTCTCGGCGACCACCTGGGGCAGACCGTCAATCGGGCGACCCAGGCCGTCAAAGCGGCGGCCAATCATTTCCTTGCTCACGCCGAGGCGGGCCACGTCTTCAACGAGGCTCACACTGGCGGTGGCGAGGTCGAGGCCGCGCGTTTCTTCGAACACCTGAATGACGGCGTTTTCATCGGACACGCTGATGACCTGTCCGCCGCGAATCTTGCCCTGACCGTCCTTGATTTCGACGATAGCGCCGTAAGCGAGGTCCGAGGCGGCGTTCACGAACAACAAGGGGCCGGAAATATAGGCCACATCGTTGTATTCCTTCTTGAGCAGGGTCATACCTTGACTCCCTTGAAGGTCGTGTCGAGTTCGGCCAGCACGTTGTCGCGGTAGGCGGCAAATTCGCCTTCGGGCGTGTAGCGTGCGCGGCCCAGTTTCTCGATCACGGGGCTTTGAATAATTTCGTCGATGGTGGCTCCGCCCTTCAGCGCGATGTCGGCCTGATCGTAGAACTTCAGGAACATCTGCATCAGCCCGTAGTTTTTGGGCATCGAGGCGCTGGCGTCAACGGGGTCGAAGCCGTTCTGCTGCAGGAAATCCTGACGCAACATGCGGCCCGCTTCGATGATCAGACGCTCGTTGTCCTGCAGAGCGTCGGGGCCGACGAGCTGAACGACTTCTTGCAGCGCGGCTTCCTGTTGAAGCAGGTTGCCGATGCGCTGGCGCAGTTCGGGGAAATCAGGGCCGACGTTGGCACGGTACCAGCCGTCCAGAATCGGCGTGAAGAGGCTGTAAGAGCCGTTCCAGTTGATCGCCGGGAAGTGACGGCGGCGGGCCAGACCAGCGTCCAAGCGCCAGAAGGCACCTGTGATCCGCAGGGTGGCCTGGGTTACGGGCTCGGACATATCGCCGCCTGCGGGCGAAACTGCGCCGATCACGCTGACCGCGCCTGTTTCCCCGCCGAGGGTGGTCACGGCTCCGGCACGCTCGTAGAACGCCGCGAGTTTTGCACCGAGGTAGGGCGGATAGCCTTCTTCTGCGGGCATTTCTTCAAGGCGGGACGAGATTTCGCGGAGGGCTTCGGCCCAACGGCTGGTGCTGTCGGCCATCAGAGACACGCTGTAACCCTGATCGCGGAAGTACTCGGCCAACGTGATGCCCGTGTACACGGACGCCTCACGCGCCGCCACTGGCATGTTGGACGTGTTGGCAATCAGGATGGTGCGGTGCATCAGCGGGCCGCCCGTCTTGGGATCCACCAGTTCGGGGAATTCCACCAGTACGTCGGTCATTTCGTTGCCGCGCTCGCCGCACCCCACGTACACCACGATGTCGGCGTTGCCGTACTTGGCCACGCTCTGCTGCGTCACGGTTTTACCCGATCCGAAGGGGCCGGGAATGGCTGCCGCGCCGCCCATCACCAGAGGAAACAGTACGTCCAGAATGCGCATTCCGGTCAGGAAGGGCAGGCTGGGATCCAGCTTTTTGGCGACCGGACGGGGCGCACGCACGGGCCAGTAGTGGGCCATGCGCAGCTTGGTGCCGTCTTCCAGTTCGGCAATCGTATCGTCAATGGTGTACTCGCCTGCCGCCGCGACCCAGCGCAACTTGCCGCTCTTGTCGGGGGGCGTCAGGATTTTGTGGGTAAAGCTGAATTCGGGCACGGTGCCGAGGATCGAAGACCCGATGACCATGTCGCCGACGTTCACGCTGGGCGTAAAGTTCCACGTTTTCACACGGTCCAGGCTGCTGACCTCGATGCCGCGGGCAATAAAGTCACCCGAGGCTTCGCGGATCTTGTCGAGCGGGCGCTGAATGCCGTCGTAGATGCCGTTGAGCATGCCTGGCCCCAGCTCGACGCTGAGGGGAAGGTTGGTGGTCACCACGGGTTCGCCGACGGTCAGGCCGCTGGTATCTTCATACACCTGCACGAAGGCCGTATTGCCGTCCAGTCGAATGATTTCTCCGACCAGACGCTCAGTGCCCACGCGCACGATGTCGTACATTTTCGCGCCGTACATGCCGTTGGCAATCACGGCAGGTCCAGCGATGCTCTGTACGACGCCTGCTTTGTTCTGCGTCATTCGTTCTCCTTGAAGAGGTCTAAGGGGCTGTGGATCTAAGAGTCTAAGGGCAAAAAATCAGACCGTTTGTGGGTCTTGCCCTTGGACCCTTAGACCTGTTGACCCTTAGACGGGGTTTAAAGCTTGATGTCAAAGCCAATGGTTTCGCGCACGAGTTTGCCCATATAGGCTTTGGCGTCCACGGTATCGGCACTAAAGGCGTCGGCGAGGCTGGGAATGGGCAGCAAGATAGGCAATTCGCGGCCCCGCATGATGCGGGCGGTAGCGGTGGCCGGATCAGGAATCAGGCCCGTATCCACCGCAATCAATCCATAGCGGTTGCCGTTGATCAGGGCTTCGAGTTCGCGCACGGCGGTTTCCGAGGTAGCCTCGATCACTTCTGCACCTGCGAGGCGGTAGCCGGTGGCCGTTTCGTTGTCGGTCAGGACGGCCACGCGCTGCATGGTGCCGCCTGCTGGGGCTTTGGCGGTCATCCCTGCACCTCTTTCCGGATCTGCTCGGCACTCAGGTTATAAAACTTCCCGCGTGCGATCAGACGCAGCTTGGCAATCTCGATTTCTTTGCGGCGCAGGAAATCAAGGATGATGCCCACGCCTTCAGGGTCTCCGGCAGCCACATTGCGGGCCGAATTGTCGAGGGCGTGGCGTGCAGCCACTTCGGCGTCTTCCAGGGTGGGCGCGTCGAGAATGCCCACGATATCGGGCACCCCGCCTGCATCCCCGCCTGCCAGGCGGGCGTAGCCCCCTGCGTCGAGGTGCCCGCCCGCCACAAACAGGTTGGGGTCAAGCGGTTGGCCTTTGCTGGAACGGGCAATCAGCGCATTGGTCACGTCGATTTCCCGGCTCAGGTAACGGCGCAGGCTGGTATTGCGGGCCACGTTCAGCGCGTGGCGGTAGTAGCCCTGATCCAGCGCCACTTCCAGATCCAGCAGACGGCTGCTGGCCGCGTAGGCACTGGCCCCATCGCGCATCGCCTTGGCCAGCGGATGTCCGCTGATAGCGATGGCGGTGGCAGCTGCGGCAAGGTCGCTGCTCTGGGCCGCCGTTTGCAGAGCGGCAGGTTTGATGGTGCCGCCCGGAATCAGGCTGCTCAGAATGGCGTCTGCGCCGCGTCCACCCACCACACCACGGGCAATGGTCTTCAGATTCACCAGATCCCACTTCATCAGCAGGGCCTGAATCTCGCGTTTGGCGTCGCCATCGGCAAAGTTCAGCACCTTCTGGGTGGTGGCAAACAGGTTCTCAGACAAGGCACGGTCGAGTTCGGGCAGGCCCGCACCTTCCGTGGTGGTTTCGCGCATGTTGGCGGCCAGTTCGGTTTCGGTCAGCACGCGCAGGAATTCCTGATAGCTGCCCGACGAGAGCGCCGAGTCGAGCGAGCGCCCGTCGAGCAGTTTGGTT
>JAQBPF010000147.1 GCA_028287665.1 Deinococcus sp.
ATGGTACAGGCCAAAGCGCGGGGGCCGGGGCGGGTGTCCTTTTTTACGCCTGACCTCGAAGACGCAGTTCTTGACCGGGTACAGCTGGAAAACGACCTGCGCGACACCATGCGTACAGGCGGTCTGACGCTGGCCTATCAGCCCCTGATCAGCCTCCAGACCGGAAAAATCGAGGGACTTGAAGCCCTGCTGCGCTGGACTCATCCGGTGCGCGGGCCGGTGGCCCCCAGTCTGTTCGTTCCTATTGCCGAGGACGCCGGATTGATCGGCACGCTGGGCCACTGGGTGCTGCGCGAGGCCACCATGCAACTGGCGAAGTGGCGCAGTCAGGGACTGGAGATTCATGTGGCCGTGAACGTCAGCGCGGTGCAGTTACTGACACCCGATTTTGTGTTGCAGGTCAAGGCAGCCCTCCAGAACAGCGGGGTTCCCCCACACGCACTGACCCTGGAAGTGACCGAGTCGCTCCTGATGGACGGCACACCCGGTTCGGCGGCCCACACCCACCTGATGCAGCTCAGCACACACGGGGTGCGCGTGTGGGTCGATGATTTCGGCACCGGCTACAGCAGCCTCAGCTACCTGCACCGCCTGCCTATTCACGCCGTCAAGGTAGACCGCTCATTTGTGATGGGCCTCCGCAAAGGCCCCGAAGCCGAGCGCATCATCGAAACGATTGTGACGCTGGCGCACCACCTGAACCTCAGCGTGGTGGCGGAGGGCGTGGAGCAGGGCTGGCAGGCCGAGGTTCTGAAGGGGCTGGGCTGCGATTACGCGCAGGGGTTCATGTACGCCCACCCCGTTCCGGCTGACCAGGTGGCGGCCCTGTTTGCTGCGCCGCTGGGTCAACGGGCCCGCCCGCCCTTCCCACAGATTTAACTTCACTGCGCCAAGCATGAACGGAATGCGCTTCTGCTGAGCGGCCTGCCGCTTTAGGCTGTGCAGCATGACCTCCTCCTCTCCCTCTGGCACACCCGGCGAGCGATTGGGCATTGCCTTTGCACTGGCGGGCGTAGATGAACTGACCTTTACCCGGATTCTGCGAGATGTCATGCATGACCCGGCCTTTCGCCGCCCCTTGCAGGTCCAGGCCCAGGAACCCCGCCCCGGCCACAGCGCCCGCCTGACTCTGGCGTTTTTGCCCGCAGACCGGGAACAGGCGGTCATCGCCATGCAGCGCCTCAAAACCCTGCTGCTGCGTTACGGCGTTCAGGTCGACAGTATTGTCGTGCCCGGCGAAGACAGACCCTGAGGGGCAGGGCCGTTCTTTCTCTGCGCTCCGCTCCCGTAAAAATCAGTCCTGTTGACCTCAGGCGGCCAAGAGAACTTGCACGCTGTTAAGAGTCTATAAACCGTGTCCTGCCCCGATTGGTCTATCTGCGCCCCTACGATGGCGAGAACGTTAGTCCAGCCGGGAGTTCTTGCACTTCAGGCGGTGCAGTTAAGAAACCGGCCTCAATTCAATCACACCACAACGGGGAGACACGCGAACCTCATGGATCAACGCATTTTGCTTATCGAAGACAACCCCGACATTACCCGAGTCGTCCAGTATGAACTGGAACAGGCCGGATACCGTGTGCTGACCGCCCCAGACGGCGTGACCGGCCTGACCAGTGCCCGCGAGAATGCGCCGGATCTGGTGATTCTCGACCTGGGCCTGCCCGACTTCGACGGCGCAGAGATTGCCCGTCGCCTCCGCAAAACCAGCTCTGTGCCGATCATCATTCTGACCGCCATGGACGCGGTAGACCGCAAAGTGAACCTGCTGGAAGCGGGCGCAGACGACTACATGACCAAGCCCTTTCACCCCGAAGAACTGGTGGCCCGCGTGAAGGTACAGCTGCGCCACCAACAGCACGGCGAGGTGATTCAGATCGGGGCGCTGGAAATCCATCCGCAAAAGCGCCTGTGCCACTACAACGGCCATGAAGTGCGCCTCTCGCCCAAAGAATTCGATCTGCTGACCTTTCTGGCGCGGCAGCCGGGGCGCGTGTATTCCCGTCAGGAAATCGAACGCGAAGTGTGGAACGGCGAACTGCCCAGCAATTCCAACGTCGTGGACGTGCATATGGCGAATATGCGGGCCAAGCTGCGTGATCTGGATGGCTACGGCATCATTCGCACGGTGCGCGGGATTGGCTACGCGCTCAAGACGCCCTGAGCTAAAGTTCAAACTTTGTTGAAAAGGCCCCGTGTGGGGTTTTTTCGTTTGGGCGTGTGGGGCTTTTGCTGCCGCCTGAAGCTGTTGTGTTGGGGTGCGTTTCTGGTCTGCTCACACGTTTTGCCCCACCCCCCAGCACCCTACCCCACCGGGTAGGGGGAGCGGCACTCCGCTGAGGAGGATTGATCTTGCCGCATTTTAAGTCGGCTGGCTCGTCCATTTGAAGCTGAACTGCCAGTTTATTCCTAAATGGAATTGGCCCGCCCACTGCGTGGACGACGGCCTCACACGGAATTGGATGGGAACGTGGTGAGGGGGCGGTGTCGTGGTTGTTGCTCCCTCTGCATTGGCTTGCAAAGCTCCGCAGGAGAGGGAATGAGGGAGCGCGGCGATTGACCCTTGATCTTCCTTCGACCTTTAGACCACCCCAACGCCTGCCCACTCGCCCTAAACTTTTCCCATGACGCCCCCCGCCAACCACACCCTCACCGCCATTCCCGGCTTCCGGGTGGGCCACTGGACAGACCCGGTGGGCCGGACAGGGTGCACGGTCATCCTTTGCCCGGATGCAGGCGCGGTGGCTTCGGCGTCGTTCCTCGGCCCCAGCCCCGGCACGCGGGAGGGCGTGCTGCTGGCTCCCGAAAAGAAGGTGGAACGGGTTCACGCGCTGCTGCTGACGGGCGGAAGCGCCTTTGGGCTGGCGGCGGCCTCAGGCGTGGTACGGGTGCTGGAAGAACGCGGCGTGGGCCACGAAACGCCGTGGGCGCGGGTGCCCATCGTGCCTGCCGCCGTGATCTACGACCTCGGCGTGGGCGATGCGCGGGCGCGACCCGGCGACCCCGAAGGCGAACTGGCGGCGCGGGCGGCCTCCACCGATCCGGTCGTGCGCGGGCAAGTCGGCGCGGGCACAGGCGCAACGGCGGGCATATACCGGGGGCCAGAGCAGGCGGCAGCGGGCGGCCTCGGCAGCGTGATGCTGGAACGCTCCGGCGTGCAGGTGGCGGCCCTGGCCGTTGTTAATCCTATTGGAGATGTGCTGGACGAGGTGGGCGGCATTCTGGCTGGCCCCGGCACAGGCATGGGCGCGTCGGCCTTTACCCCCGCCGACGTGACCAGCACGACCCTGATTGCCGTGGCCACCGAACACACCCTGACCAAAAACGACGCCCGCAGACTGGCCGACGCGGCTCAGACTGCCCTC
>JAQBPF010000149.1 GCA_028287665.1 Deinococcus sp.
CGGCATTGACCGAGCCTGCGAACCAGCCCTCGATCATGTACTCACCGGGCAGCAAGTCCAGATCACGGGTGTACTTCACAGCCTCGCCCACACCCGCCGTATCGGTACGGAAATCCTGGGCGCACAACCTGGGTTCTCCGGCCACTGGATACACCACTTCCCGCGTGCCGACCCGCAACACCCGCACCAGCGGCGCAACGGCGCAGTTCTGGTCGTTGTCGCGGGCTGCGCCGAGTTGCACCGCCTTGGGGCTGGTATTGGTGACCTTCAGGGTCAGTGACACACGCCCTGTCACACTGCGGGGCGCGGTCAGGGTGGCCGTCAGGCCAGTTGGAACGGCCACCGGGTCAGGCGCTACACCCACCGGACTGCTGACCGGAATGGAGCCGATGGGGATAGGCGCGGGTTCTGCAAAAATAGGCTGCCAGTTCTCTGTGGCTGGAGTGGTGGGAGACAGCTCGGGCAGAGACACGGCCCCCACAGAGGTTGGCCCCAGCACAGGCCAGAGCAACAAGGCAGCAAGCAGGGCGGGGCGACAGGTCATAGCTCCAGGGTACGGGGAAAGTGTGACGGCGGGCTGATAGAACCGCACGGAGGCTGCGATTGCTCAGAGGCCGACTGGATGGCCTTGCCTGGGTGCAAGGTTCACTGCCCGCTATAAAACGCCACGATTCCGCCTGCAATGGCCTGCGCCAACCGCTCCTGCCCGCCCAGGTCCATCAGGATTCGCAGGTTGCCGGGGTCAGTCAGATACCCGGTTTCGATCAGCAGGCTGGGTTGCGTGGTGGGGCGGGTCAGGGCCAGATCCGCGCCGGGTTTCAGGCCCGCACCGGGACCCAGATCGGGCAGGGTGCGGCGCAGTGAGGCCAGAATCTGGGCCGCCACGCCCTGCGCCTGCGGATGCGTAAAGTACACCTCCGGCCCCCGGATGCCGCGTGGGTCACGCCCGTCTGGAAGGGCATTGGCATGGATAGATACCAGCAGATCCGCGCGGGCTGCTTCGGCCATCTGCCCCCGCTCATACAGCCCCAGCGTGACATCGGTGGTGCGGGTCAGGGTGACCGCCGCCCCCTGCGCCCTCAGCAGTTGGGCCGTCCGCAGCGCAATGGGCAATGTCAGGCCTTTTTCGGGCACGCGCAGGCTGCCTGCCCCGCCCAATTGCGTGCCGCCGTGGCCCGGATCAAGGGCAATGGTTCGTCCGGCCAGGGGTTGAGCCGGGCTCAGCGTGGGCGGACGGCGCACCGTCAGCAGCAGGTCTGCGCCGTTGTAGTTGGCCCCAAAGCCCCAGGCCTGAGCCGTGTTCAGGTCCAGCACCAGACGGAAGACCCCCACTCCAGCAGGCGTGACCGTGAGACGTGCCAGCAGCGGATCGGCGGGCAGTGTGGGCACCACAGGCGGCACCGAGAGGCCGTACAGCGTGAGCGTCAGCCTGCGCCCTTCCTCGCTCTGCTCCAGCGCAAAGGGCACGCGCAGGCCTCCCAGCGGCACGCGCACACCCAGATCGGCGGCGGGAAGGGGGTCCGTGGCCATCGGGGGAACAGTGGGGGTCACGGGTGCAGGGCTGCCCTGCTTGGGACGCGGCGCTTGCGGCAAAAGTTCGGGCAGAGTGGGCGTGGGTGTGGCCGGGTCAGCGGGAAGGGGGGCCGACTCGGGCGCGGAGGGTTCGGGCGGGGGAACGGAACCGGGCGAAGTCGGCAGAGGCAAGACCTCTGGCAGGGACGAAGGAACGGCGGGCAAGCTGTCCAGCGTTATGCTTCCTGCCGTGCCCACACGCGGCGCACCGGGAGTCAGCGCCACCTGTGCCGCCGTGACCAGCGCCGATATGCCGGGGGCCAGCCGCACACGCAGGTCGTTGCCCTGCCGCCCCACAGCGGCAAACGTCATGCCCCCACGGGGATACAGCAGGGGGTCGCCGCCGAGGGTGGTCAGCACATTTTTGCCATCGTTGAGGCCCAGCCCGAGCACGGTGCCGGGGCGCTGGGTGGCTGTGCGGGGGCCAGTGGCGGTACTGGTCAGGCGTCCGGGGGCGGCGGCAGCTGTGGTGCGCCCATCGCGGCCCGTCAGCGAAACGGTGAAGGCGGCATTCTGCACGCGGGCTCCACCGGCCAACAGGTAGGTGGCCGAATATTGACCGGCTGGCCCTTCCTGCATCGGCTGGACCGCGCCGCCGGCCAGCCGGAAGGTGGCCCGCCCGCCCGGCGACCCCCGGAAGTTCACGGAGACGCTCCGTTCAGCAGGCGAATCGGCAGCAACGTCCCAGAATTCGCGGTTCTCGCGGGGGGTCAGGCTATCCCGGTCCACGGCGGTGGGCGTGGCAGGCAAGGCGCGGGGCAGCGTCCGGATCACGCGCACCGTGTGGCTGCCCGATTGCCCCCCCTTGGACGCCACCAGACGCAGGTCGTTCGTCCCCACCCGCAGCGGCCACCACAGCATAAAAAGACCGTCTGCACCCACGGGCGCGGCCTGCCCGCTGACCTTCAGGGTGGCTCCCGGCGTCACGCTGCCTTCCAGAATCACGTGGTCAAAAGCCAGGCGGTACTCGGCAGGCGGATAGGCCACAAAGACATCGGGCGCGGCGTGGGCACTGGACATCAGGGGCGCCCAGAGGAGGGCGAAAGTCAGGGCAAGGCGGGACGGCAACGGCATAAAGCAGGGTCTAGCACGACAGGAGAGCGGCTGGATGTGGACTGCAAGATGTAGAAAAATTTACAGAACTCTGCTCAGGTCGTCCGGCTGACCTATCATGAGCACACCCATGAACGACGATCTGCTGCGGGCTTACCGGGAGGCACTGCCGGACTATGAGGCACTCAGAGACGCGGCGGTGGCCCACACCACGCGCCTGCTGACAGCGGCGGGCCTCAACATTCACCACATCACGGGGCGGGTCAAGCGGGCGGGGAGTCTGGAGGACAAGTTGCGGCGCAAGGCGGGCCGTTACGAATCGCTGGATGACGTGACCGATCTGGTGGCCGTGCGCGTCATCACCTACTTCGAGTCGGATGTGGGCGTGGTCTCGCGCCTGATCGAAAAACACCATGAGGTGGACTGGAATCACTCGATAGACAAATCGAAGATGCATGACCCCGACCGATTCGGCTATATGGGCGTGCATTACGTGGTACGCGTGCCGGAAGGCGGCTTGCAGGGCGGCGGGCTTGAGGTCAGTGGACGCCTGGCCGGGGCCAGATTCGAGGTGCAGATTCGCTCCATTCTTCAGCACGCCTGGGCCGAAATCGAGCACGATCTGGGCTACAAGAACCGCGACGCCGTGCCGCGTGAGGTGCGCCGACGCTTTTACCGGCTGGCGGGCCTGCTGGAAATGGCCGATGAAGAATTTATGGCCCTGCACCGCATGACCCGCGACTACGCTGCCACCCTGCCTGAACGGGTGGCCGCCACCCCCGACGACGTGTTCATCGATGCCCAGAGCATGACCCACCTGCTGACGCTGCCGCCCGTGCATGATCTGGATACGGCGGTGGCGCGGGCGCTGGGCGTGCGCCTGCTGTCTCATTGGTCGGACCCCGAACGCCCGCAGCGATTGGCGAGCCTGCTGCATTACGTGGGCGTGCGCTCAGTGGGCCTGCTGCACAAGGAACTCAAGCGCAACGAGGACGAGATCACGCGCTTTGCAGCAGCGCTGATGCCCCGGCTGCGGCAGGCGTGGACTCCGGCAGGCGGCGCACGCCCCGGCACCAGTGTGGTGCATTACGCGCTGCTGCGGGCGTGCAGCAACGCCAGCCTGGAACCCGGCGAAGTGGTGACGTTGCTCGATCTGAGCGGCGCGAACAACGAGGCGCAGATGGTGCAGGCCGTACGCGAGGTGTATCAGGAAGTGACGGGCACACCTCCGGCGATCCTGGCTCCCCCGGCTGCCACCACCGGATGATCTGCCAAGACATTGCATTTGCCAAGAAATGTGCCCAACAAACTTGACATTCATTAAGCGGGCGTCCAGAATCCGGGGCAGAGATACCCATGACCCACACCGATCTTCCTGCTACCGACGCCGACGCCACCTACACGCCGCTGATTCCCGCGCACTCTTGGGCCATCATCGATTCCACGCTGCGGGAAGGCGAGCAGTTTGCGCGGGGCAATTTTAAAACCGCCGACA
Source organism: Deinococcus sp. (assembly GCA_028287665.1). Classification (GTDB taxonomy): domain Bacteria; phylum Deinococcota; class Deinococci; order Deinococcales; family Deinococcaceae; genus Deinococcus. Next base: position 4,121 of record JAQBPF010000149.1, read on the forward strand.
AAATCGAGATCGCCCGTGCCCTGGACGCCTTCGGGGTGGAATTTATAGAGGTCACGACCCCGATGGTCAGTGCCCAGACCCAGGCCGATATTCGGCAGCTGACCGGGCTGGGGCTGAAGGCCAAAATCCTGACCCATGTGCGCTGCCACATGGAAGACGTGCAGCGGGCCGTAGATACGGGCGTAGACGGCCTGGACCTGCTGTTCGGCACCAGCAGCTTCCTGCGCGAATTCAGTCATGGCAAGAACATCGGGCAGATTATCGAGGCCGCGCAGGAGGTGATCGGGTGGATTAAAACCAACCGTCCAGACCTGCAGATTCGCTTCAGTGCCGAGGACACCTTCCGCAGTGAGGAAGCCGATCTGATGGCGGTGTATGCGGCGGTCTCCAAGTTGGGCGTGCACCGCGTGGGCCTGGCCGATACGGTGGGCGTCGCCACGCCCCGCCAGGTCTATACGCTGGTGCGCGAGGTTCGCAAGGTGATTCACGAGGGCTGCGGCATCGAATTTCACGGCCACAACGACACGGGCTGCGCCATCAGCAATGCTTATGAGGCCGTAGAAGCCGGAGCCACACACATCGATACCACCATTCTGGGCATCGGCGAACGCAACGGCATTACGCCGCTGGGCGGATTTCTGGCCCGCATGTTCACCTTCGATCCGCAGGGTCTGACCGAAAAATACAATCTGGAACTGCTCCCCGAACTAGACCGCATGATTGCCCGGATGGTTGATCTGCCGATTCCCTGGAACAATTACCTCACCGGAGAATTTGCCTACAACCACAAGGCCGGAATGCACCTGAAGGCCATCTACCTGAATCCGGGTGCGTATGAAGCGATTCCGCCGGAAGTGTTCGGCGTCGGGCGGCGCATTCAGGTGGGCAGCAAGGTGACAGGTAAGCACGCGATTGCCTACAAAGCGCGTGAGCTGGGTCTGCACTACGGCGAAGACGCTTTAAGAAGAGTGACCGATCATATCAAGGCGCTGGCCGAGCAGAACGAGCTGGACGACTCGCATCTGGAAAAGGTGCTAAGGGAATGGGTGTCGGCCTGAGATGAAGCTCAGCCGGGGTTCGCCCACTGCGCTTAAACGTGAAGTCGAGCGCCTGCAACATCTTCCAGTGACTTATAAGCAAGTGGGCGTCACGCTGGAAGCGAGCGGGAAGCAGCAGAAGCTGTACACGGTCTGGCTCGGCAGCGGAGACGCCACCTTCCAGCAGGCACGCGCCGCGCTGAGCAGCTGGCAGACGCACCGTTCGACGTGGCTTCAACTGTTTCCGGCTTCAAGCCCGCCCGCTGAAGGCCAGACCGTTCTGGTGCTGCTGAAGACGGCTGGCCTGTGCCTCAGCTTCGGCTGCCGGGTGGTGCGGGTGATCGATGAGGCGCGGAGATACGGCTTTGTATACGGCACGCTGCCGGGCCACCCGGAGAGCGGCGAGGAGCTGTTTGTGACCGAGTGGCAGCCGGATGACCGCGTGAGTTTCACGCTGAGCGCCGTCAGTGTGCCCGCCAACCTGCTGTATGCGCTGGGGCGGCCTGCTGGCAACTTCATGCGGCGTCTGGGCACCCGGCAATACCTGAGCGCCATGCAGCGAGCAACTGAGAGAATAAGGTGATGACTCCTCTTCCCTACCGCGTCTACGCCGCTCCCCGCACCGAGGGCGGCAAACTGGTTTCGGTCTTTCCCAGCGCCGCCGGTGACCTGCAAGCGCTGGCGGCAACGGCTGGCACGCCGCTGAGCGTGTTTATCGAGCGTCTGGACGAACACGGCGCACACCTGCGCGTCTTCACGCCTGAGCGCGAAAAAGGTGAATCCGACAGCGCCGCCCTCGCCGCGCTGCACCATCTGTTCGCGGCGGGCCAGATTCCCGACGTTTCGAGCGTCCACATGAACGGCCAGGAATTCCCGGCCCAGCTCTGCGGCGGCGAATGGCTGCTGGGGCAGGGGGATGTGCATGTTTCAGACGCGCCGCTCGGTGGCCCCCTCACCCCGCTGCTTTCCGCAGCGCCCCTCTCCCTTCCCTCACGGGTGGGACCCCTTCACAGGGGGCGAGGGGAACTCCACACGGACGCACCCACAGCCGATTTCAGCATTCTAGGATTCACGCCGGAGCATGTGCAGATCGCTTCGTCAGGCCGCCCGAATCTGCTGCTGGAAGTGCCGGATCTGGCGACGTTGACACGCCTCACACCCGACGCCGAAAGTGTCCGACAGCTCGGGCAGGCCACCGGCACCACCGGGCTGATTGTCTACACGCTGGAAGCCCCGCGCGCCGATGTCAGCTTCCGGGCGTTCGGGCCGCTCAAAGGTTTTTACGAGGACGCCGCCAGCAGCAACATGTTCGCCTGCCTGATAGGGGCGCTGAGCGTGCGCGGGCTGCTGCCGCCGAACGAGCCGCTGGTGCGCGGCCTGCAGATGATGCCGGGGCTGCCGTCGCGCCTGACCGCTCAGTACGTGCCGCAGGCGGACGGGGCGAGTGACGTGTGGGTGGGCGGAAACGAAACGCTGATAGAACCGCCCGAGCTGGAAGGATGACCGAGAATTCAGCGCCCCTGACCCAGACGCCCCCGACCTTCAGCGATCTGCGGCGCGATTTCTCGTTCTCGGCGGTGCTGGCGGGCTTCATCTCGGTGGTGGTGGGCGTATCGAGCAGCATCGGGCTGGTGATCGCGGCGGCGCAGGCGGCCCACCTGACATCTGCTCAGACGTCGAGCTGGATTCTGAGCATCTACATCGGCATTTTTGCCAGCGGCGTGCTGCTGACGTGGCGATACCGCGCCCCGGTTCTGACGGCCTGGACGACGCCGGGGCTGGCGCTGGTGGTGTCGCTGGCAGGGCACCTCAGCTTTTCCGAGATCGTCGGGGCGTATGTGGTGAGCGCGGCGCTGATCACCGCGCTGGGCGTCAGCGGGGCCTTCGAGCGCGTCACCTCGCGCATTCCCGCGCCGCTGGCCGCCGCGATGCTGGCGGGCGTGCTGCTTCCCTTCGTGCTGAACGCCTTTAAAGCGCTGCCGGGATCGCCGCTGCTGGTGGGCGGCATGATAGCGGCGTATCTGCTGGGCCGCGCCCTGCTGCCGCGCTACGCTGTGCCGCTCGCTCTGCTGGC
>JAQBPF010000150.1 GCA_028287665.1 Deinococcus sp.
GCCTCCAAATGAAATCTGATGTCGCCTGAAACAAGCCCCTTCAGTCGGTCAATAAATCTGTTCAGTCGTTCAAGCTCTAGCGCCAATGGCAGCCCAGCTTTACTCACACCATCAGGTCTTCTTCCTCAGTCAAGAAGTCCACTGCGCCGGAGCCGATCTCGTAGAACGCGCCGATGACGCGGATTCGGCCTGACTGTTCCGAGGCGGCGATGTAGGGCGTCTGGCGCAGCATGTCGGCCTGATAGCGCACGTTGTTCAGCACGGCTTCGCGCATCCGGGCTTTTTTATCGCGGATAGACGGCATGTTGCTCACGCAGGGCTGGATTTTTTCAATCAACTTCCGCAGATTCTCTGGTTCCTGAGCCACCTGTTCGGGAGGCAACAGGGCCGCCGCCACCGCGCCGCAGCCCTCGTGGCCCAGCACCATGATCAGTTGGATATCCAGATGCTTGATGGCGTACTCCAGTGTGCCGAGGCCCGATTCGCCCACCACATTGCCCGCCACACGAATCACGAACAGTTGACCCAGCCCCTGATCGAAGACCAGTTCGACGGGCACGCGGCTGTCGCTGCACGCCAGAATCGCGGCGTAGGGCGTCTGGCGCATGATCTGGGCGCGGCGCTGGTTGGCTCCCACATCCGGGTTGCCGCCCTGCCCCGAAAAAAAGCGGGCGTTGCCGTCCTTGAGGGCCTGAATCGCCGCTTCCGGCGTCTGAACATCGGCATGTTTGAGGCTGGCAATGTCTTGCATGCTGGCCCCCCGGCGCACCGCGTCCAGAATGCGGCGCTCCAGATCGGTTGGGGGGTCGGTCGGGGTTGGGGCACTCACGCCTTTTATCCTAAGAGAAGGCGTGTGCACTGGGTCCAGAATGTGTACCGGGTCCAGAAACTGCATTCAGAAACGGACTCTGTCTGCCCCGCCCGCTATGCTGAAGCCCATGATGGACGCGCTGGACCCCACCCAAGAACCGACGCTGGCTGAACTGCTGGAGCGGTATGCCATGTTGCGCGACACGATGCTGGGCCTGGAAGCCGAAAAGGAAACGTTGGGCCTCCAGATCAAAGCAGCGTTGCAAACGGGCAAGCAGGCCGAAACTGAGCTGTACCGCGCCACTCTCAAAGTATCGCGGCGGGTGGACTATCCTGTCGAACGCTTCCGGGAAGTTTTTGGAGATGCGGCGGCGCTGGAAGTCGCCACGATTGACCGCAAGAAGGCGGATGCACTGGCACAGGCGGGCGACCTCGACCAGGACGCGCTGCGGAGTTTGGGCGTGGTGAAGGAAACGCAGGCACTGGTGCTGCAACCCAAAACGCGCTGAGGGCCGTTCTCTTCTGAAGCCCTGACCGCAGGAGAAGCGAACAGCCGGATCAACGGCGCTGCACGGCCCATTGTCTTACCCCCAACTGGGCCTGTAACGCTCATCTCAGGTCAGATGAGAGCGGAGGCGTATTCTGTTTGACGTATGAACGCCGCCGCCCAAGTGAAGACCTACCTCGACCTTGTGAAATTTGAGCACACGGTCTTTGCCCTGCCGTTTGCCTATGCGGGGATGCTGTTGGCGAGCCTCGCCTTCAATGGCACGGGTTGGCCGGGCTGGAGCGTGCTGATCTGGGTCACAGTGGCGATGGCGGCGGCCCGCACGGCGGCGATGGGAGCCAACCGGGTTATCGACCGTTTTATCGATGCCGGAAATCCTCGCACGGCAGGCCGCGAGGTTCCCAGCGGCAAAATCACGCCCGCACAGGCCTGGACGCTGGTGGTGGTCAGTCTGGTGGTCATGGGTTTCGCGGCGGCTCAACTGAACCCGCTGTGCCTGCTGCTGATGCCGTTGGCCGTGGTGTTCCTGATCGGTTACCCCTACACCAAGCGCTTTACCTGGCTATGTCATGCGTGGCTCGGCATTACAGACGGCGCGGCAGCAGCAGGCGGGTGGATTGCCGTGACTGGACACTTCGCCCCTCCAGCGTGGCTGCTGTGGGCGGTGGTGGTGTTCTGGATGATCGGCCTGGACGTGATCTATGCCACCATGGATTACGATTTTGATCGGCGCAACAACGTCAAAAGCATTCCGGTGCGTTTCGGCATTCCGCAGGCATTGAAAATCGCGGCAGGCAGCCACGCCCTGACCTTCTTGCTGCTGTTGGGCGTGGGTCTGGCCGTGGGGGCCAGCGGCTGGTATTACGTGGCGGCCTTGGTCATGGGCGGCATCTTGCTGTACGAGCACCGCATCGTGAATCCCAACGACCTGACCCGCGCCAACGTGGCCTTTTTTGACGCCAACATGTGGCTGGCCCTGACCATGCTGGCGGGCGTCATCGTGGATGTGGTGTGGCGCACCCTCAACGGATAAACCGGGTCATCGTTCCCGATGAGATTCGCCTGGCCTTCGCAGAGGGCCAGGAACGCCACGCCCTGACCCTGCTGCTGCGGGAGCGCGACCGCCACGCCGCCGGATCACGCGCCTGGGCCGAACTGGAGCGCCTGAGCGGACTGGTGATGATTCATATGCTGCGCGAAGTGGAAGGTACCTTTGCCCTGGAACGCGCCGATACGCTCCTTGACGCGCTGCCCGACGGCACGCCCCCAGTGCGCCGCGAAGACCGTCCGACATTGGCCTGGCTGGACGCCGACCAGGAAGACTGATTTCCGAAAAGCTGACGCCGACCCCAGCGGGCCGCTAGACTCCGAGCAATGTCCGTCTCTGCTGCCCTGTCGCCTGCCCCCCCTGCCCCGGACGCCGCGTGACACTGGAAAGTTCCGAAACCGAGTTCGCATCTCGCTATGCCGCCTGGGCCGCGGTGGGTCACGTCTATCCGCAGCGCGAAGGCAGCCCACTGCTGGAATTCTCAGCTGGAGGGCGGGTGCTGTATCTGTTTGACCGCAGCGGTCCTTACGCGGTGAAGCCCGGCCCAGCCCGCATAGTTGTGAACGGCATTCTCGACCTCACGCTGACCGAAACACGGCCCAGACGTGAGGGAGAGCGCGAGGAACTGACCGTGATCGGGATTTCAGGTCTGGAGGGAGCAGGAGAAGTTCTGGAGGTCTCGCGCCGCTCCTGGGTCGTTCAGGCACGTCTGCCAATGGTCTTATCAAGCTTTACGCCTTTGCCAGAAGCCCGCCCCGGAGACTGGGTGGCCTTCCGAACCCTGCCTTTATTGCACGGCTTTATGGTCGAACAGGACTTCCCCAGATAACGTCATTCCCGATCATCTGAACTGTTCCGGTTGGCGCGTTTCTGAAGAGTTCCTTTACTCTTCTGGGGTACTCTCATCGTGTACATCCTTCTCTTTTTGGCGTACAGGGCCTTCAAGCAATCACTTTGGCTTGCCTCATGCTGTCTGAGGCTTTCTTAAGAATGGGCTGGTATGAGTAGATTATGAAAGTCATATTAAGCTGTTAGAACTTCGCCAGGGACCGGCTTTACCTGAGTGCGGGACTCAGGCATCATCAGGTCACTGTTATGCCCACTGATCTGCTGTTGCCCCTGCCCACGCAGACCACGCCCTCGCAACTGGCCTGCCTGGTGATGGTGGATCTGGTAGGCAGTACGCGGCTGGCACATCAGTTGCCGCTGGATCACTACGTGGGCCTGATGGCTGAATTTGTGCAGGTCATGATTCTGAGTTTCGAGGCACGCGGCGGTCAGGTGCTGCAACATCAGGGCGACGCAGTTTTGGGGCTGTGGCATGAGCAGCAGGTGAGCGCAGCTATTCTGGCCGCCCTTGAAGCCCATGAGCGGTCGGCCCGGCTCTCTCTGGCGGGCATGTTGGGCGTCAGTTTGAAGGTCAGGAGCGGCGTTGCCATGGGCCAGGTCATCACGGGCATGGTCGGCGGTCAACTGAGCGCCTACGGCCTTCCCGTCAACTACGCCTGCCGTCTGTGTGCAGCGGCGGAACCCGGCGAAACTTTGATCTGTGACACTGCCCAGAAGAGCGCACAGCTTGAGCAGGCCGACTATCAGCCCCGGCCTCTGCCCCCACTGCACGGATTCGACGCCGAGTGTCTGGCCTTTACCGCCCGTCTGCATCCCAACGGCACGCCGCAGACGGGCAGCCACATGAAAGCTGGTTAAGCACACGGCGCGGCTTCTCATGAGAACGCTCCATAGACTGACCCTATGGAACGCAAGCCGCTGGTCCTCGTTATTGAAGATGAGAAAGACATCGCCCGCTTTATTGAGCTTGAACTGGCCGCCGAAGGCTACGCCACCGAAGTTGCTTTTGACGGGGTCACTGGCCTCTCTAAATTCCGTGAAGTCAACCCCGACCTGGTTATTCTGGATCTGATGCTGCCTGTACTGGACGGCCTGGAAGTGGCCCGCCGCATTCGGAAAACCAGCAATACACCCATCATCATTCTGACCGCCAAAGACGGCATTCAGGACAAAGTAGAAGGGTTGGATAGTGGCGCCGACGACTACCTGATCAAGCCTTTTTCGATTGAAGAACTGCTGGCCCGTGTGCGTGCCCACCTGCGCCGCGTCAACCCTGCTGTAACCGGAGAAGTGCGTGTGGCCGATCTGGTCATGAATCTGGATGGCCGCGAAATCTTCCGGGGTGGACGGCGTGTGGAACTGAGCGCCAAGGAATTCGAGCTCCTTGAACTGTTGGCCCGCAACCCCGGCAAGGTGTTCAGCCGCTTTGAAATAGAGGAAAAAGTCTGGCCGGAATATACGGGCGGTAGCAACGTGGTAGACGTGTACATCGGCTACCTGCGCCGCAAGCTGGAAGAGGGCGGAGAGCGCCGCCTGATTCATACGGTACGCGGTGTAGGCTACGTGCTGCGCGAAGAATAAGCCTCACCTACGGGCGCGGTAGAGTGGAGGGCGTGATGTGTTTCCCCTCTGCCCGCCGCGTTGCCCGTATGTATAGTTATGGGTGGGCAGCGTGACCCTGCGCTGGCGCTTGACGCTGTTCTACACGGCGCTCCTGGCTGTGCTGCTGACAGGTGTGGCCCTCGCCACCCTGCTGATGATGAGAACCAACCTGATCAGCGGGATGGACCGGGAATTGCAGGATACCTACCGCCAGTTCACCAAAATCTACAGTCAGATCGAGCTGGAATCCGCAGAAACAGTGAACGGAGAGACAAGTGGAGCAGGCGTATTGTTGCGTCCTGCCCGCTACTTTTTTCCCAACTCAGCCATTCAGATCGAGCAACTGGCGTTTTATGACCAAGACAGCCTGACCGGAGAATTTGCACGGGCCACCTCACCGCAGGCCCGTGGCCAACTGCTGACCATTATTCGCACCCTGGCCGATGGCACACGCCAGAGCGTCGGCGTGGATCCCAGCGCTCCCATCCGGCTGTCAGACGCCGAATTGATAAAACTGATCACTTCTCCTGGACGGCAAATGATCCTGACCCGGCAGGTCAAAGAGCAGTTCCGCGATCCCGTATCCATGCGGGTTTTGGTCACACTCGCTCCGGTATTGCTCGAGAACAACGCCTTTGGCACAGTCCGTGAAGCCTTCGCCATTACCTATGTTGGACGAAATCTGTCGACCCTGACTTTCACGCTGGCACAGCTGCAGAGCGTCATTCTGCTGCTGTTTCTGGCGGGCCTCGTGACGGCTGGGGCAGGCTCCTATCTGTTGGCTGGGCAGGCCATGCGCCCCCTGCGCCTAGTGCAGCGGGCCGCCGAGCGTATTGGCGGCCAGAACCTGACCGAACGGGTGCCCGAACCGGCAACGGGCGACGAGGTTCAATCCCTGGCACAGGCCCTGAACGCCATGTTGGGCCGTCTGGAAAGCTCCTTTGAGGCCCAGCGCCGCTTTACTTCCGATGCCAGCCATGAACTGAGAACACCGGTGACGGCCATCAGCGGGCACGCCAGCTACCTGCTGCGGCGCACCAGCCCCAGCGGACAGCAGCAGGAAAGCCTGAATATTATTCGCAGCGAATCCGAGCGCCTGACCAATCTGATCGCCAGTCTGCTGCAACTGGCCCGCTCCGACAGCGGTGCACTGACCCTGACGCATCAGCCGATCCTGTCCAGCCTCTTCCTGGCTGATGTGGCCCGCGAATTGGCTCCCCTGGCGCAGGCCCAGAACACCGTGCTGACGGCCACAGGCGAAGACGTTCCTTTTGAAGGCGACCCCGACCGTATGAAGCAGGTGATCATCAATCTGGTGGGCAATGGGCTGAAGGCC